>NZ_BAAILO010000172.1:53099-103579 GCF_054589115.1 Cupriavidus sp. 8B
AGCGCATACACCGCGAAGGAATGCTCGGCATAGACGATCGACTCGCCCGGCTTGACCAGCGCATGCGCCGCGATCTCCAGGATGTCGTTGCTGCCGTTGCCCAGCGTGAGCCAGTCGGCCGGCACGTCGAAGCGGGCCGACAGCGCGCCCTTCAAGGCGAAGCCGTTGGCGTCCGGGTAACGGCCCAGGTCGGCCATGGCGGCAGCGATGGCGGTCCGGGCCGATTCGGGCATGCCGAGCGGATTCTCGTTCGAGGCCAGCTTGACGATGGTGGACTCGTCCAGGCCAAACTCGCGCGCGACTTCGGAAATCGGCTTGCCCGCCACGTACGGGGAAATCGCCCGCACATACTCGGGACCGAACTGCTTGCCCTGCTCTGCCATGTTCATTCCTTCTCTGAAACGTTGTTCGCGGATCCGGCCGCCGCCTGGCAGCCGCACCTTTGTCAGCGGCTCCGCCGCCTGGTTGCCGCCTCGTTACCGGCTGGACGGATAGGAGCCTAGCACCTTGAAGTAAGCCGCGTTGCGGCGCAGCTCTTCCAGCGCGCGCGCCACCGAAGCATCATGCTGGTGGCCTTCCACGTCGACGTAGAAGTAGTACTCCCACGCACCGCTGCGCGCCGGGCGCGACTCGAACCGGCACATCGACACGCCGTTGTCGGCCAGCGGCGCAAGCAACTGGTAGACCGCGCCGGCCTTGTTGGGCACCGAGAGGATCATCGAGGTCTGGTCGCTGCCGGAGGGTTCGGTCTCGTAGCGGCCGATCACCGCGAAGCGCGTGCGGTTATGCGGATCGTCCTGGATATGCGTGCGCACCAGATGCAGGTGGTAGCGATTGGCCGCCGACTCGCCGGCGATGGCCGCCACGGTGGGATCCTCGCTGGCCATGCGCGCCGCTTCCGCATTGCTCGACACCGCCTGGCGCTCCAGGTGCGGGTAGTTGGCCGTGAGCCAGTGCTGGCACTGCGCCAGCGCCTGCGCGTGGGCGCGCACCACGGTCACGCCCTTCATGTCGGGGGACGATGCCATCAGGTTGTGGTGCACCTTCAGCGCGATCTCGCCGCTGATCTTCAGCGAGGTCTGCAGGAACAGGTCCAGCGTGCGCGAGACCGCGCCCTCGGTGGAGTTTTCCACCGGCACCACGCCGTATTCGACAGTACCGGCTTCCACCGCACGGAACACCTCGTCGATGCTCGGGCACGGCACGCCGCTGACCTCGTGGCCGAAGTGCGCATACAGCGCCTGCTCGGAGAACGTGCCGGCCGGGCCAAGGAAGGCCACCTCGAGCGGCTTTTCCAGACCGCGGCAGGCCGACATCACTTCACGCCAGATCGCCGCCACGCTGTCGTCGAGCAGCGGACCGGGGTTGGCGCCCTGGACCTTGCGAATCACCTGCAGCTCGCGCTCGGGACGGAACACCGGCGCGCCGTACTTTTTCTTGACCTCGCCCACGTCGAGGGCGAGTTGCGCGCGGCGGTTCAGCATCGCCAGCAGCTCGCGGTCGAGCGTGTCGATCTGCTCGCGCAGCGGCGTCAGCTCGACGCCCAGCGCTTTCTCGGCCGCGCCATTGTCCTGCTGCGCCTCCCCCTGCGCGCCTTGCTTGTCTTGATTTGTCATTGTATGAATCCGCTACGCCACGTCATTGCGCAGTGGCAATGGAAATGGCCCTGGAAAAAACCGAATCGGCACTGCAGCGGCAGCGCCACGCGATGCCGCTGCAAACGAAGGATCAGGCCGCGGTCCGCTCGAATTCGCGCATGTACTCGATCAGGGCGGCAACGCCCTCGATCGGCATAGCGTTGTAGAGGCTGGCGCGCATGCCGCCGACCGACTTATGGCCCTTCAACTGCACCAGGCCATTCGCGCGCGCGCCTGCCAGGAAGGCGTCGTTGCGGGATTCGTCGGCCAGGAAGAACGGCACGTTCATGCGCGAGCGGCTGCCCGGATCGATCTCGTTGCGGTAGAACGCGCTCTGGTCGAGGAACTCGTACAGTGCATGCGACTTGGCGATATTGCGTTGCTCGATCGCGCCCACGCCGCCCTGCGCCTTGAGCCACTTGAAGACCAGCCCGGCGATATAGATGGAATAGGTCGGCGGCGTGTTGTACATCGAGTCGTGCTCGGCCACCAGGCGCCAGTTGAACGCTGACGGGCAGAGCGGATGCGCATGGCCCAGCAGGTCGTCGCGCACGATCACGATGGTCAGGCCGGCCGGCCCGATGTTCTTTTGCGCGCCGCCGTAGGCCACCTGCACACGCGACCAGTCGACCGGGCGCGACAGGATGTGGCTGGAGACGTCGGCCACCACGACCGGCCCGCCATCGCGGTGCTGGCCAATGTCGGGCACGTCCTGGAACTCCACGCCAACGATGGTCTCGTTGGTGCACAGGTGCACGTAGTCGGCATCGTCCGACAGCTTCCAGTCAGCCACATCCGGGATGCGGACGAACTTTTGCGCGCTGCTGGTGGCAGCGATATTCACCTCGCCGTAGCGGCGCGCTTCCTGCTCGGACTTGACCGACCAGGTGCCGGTGACGACGAAATCCGCCTTGGGGCGATCGGCGTTCACGCGCCGCATCAGGTTCAGCGGCACGATGCCGTTCTCGCCGATGGCGCCACCCTGCAGGAACAGGATGCGGAAATTCTTCGGCACCTGCAGCAGCTCGCGCAGGTTAGCCAGCGCCTCGGCCTGGATGCTCTCGAACTCGCGGCTGCGGTGGCTCATTTCCATCACCGAGACGCCGGATCCGTGCCACGACAGCATCTCGTCGGCTGCCTGCAGCAGCACTTCGGTCGGCAGGGCTGCCGGACCGGGCGAGAAGTTATAGACACGCTCGGCCACGGCGCGCTGCATCATGGCGGCAAGTGCTGGATTCTGGGGTTCGTTCATGGATCGGGATGGAAATGAAAAATGGCTGCCGGTATTACCCAAGCAGCCATTATCCATCAAACCCGCGCCAGATTGGGGAGGCGAGGACAGCGCCCCGCCCGCCCAGCGGATTACTTCGCCGCGGCGGCGATTTCCTTTTCGGCGGCGTCGCGCATCGACTTGCCGACTTGCGGGCCGTACTTTTGCATCATCGAACCCCAGATTTCCTGGGTCGCCTTGCCCTGGTTAGCCATGAACTTCTGGCCGGTCGGCGACTTCAGGAACGTGGTCAGGTCCTTGATTTCCTGGGCGCTGTAGTACTTGCCGAAGGCGTCGAAGTGGGCCTTCATGGCATCGCTCTTGAAGCCGTCGGTGGTGAATGCCGTGCCGGCGCCATCGACCATGCGCTGCACCGCGCCGTTCTTCTTGAGCTTCTCGACAGCAGCCTGCTTTTGCTTGTCGTTGAGCGTCTTGTTCTCGACCAGTACCTGCTCCAGGACCATGGGCGCTTCCTGCTTGGCGCCTTGCTGCCAGTTCTCGGCCTGGCCCTTGACGGCCTGGTCGGCTTGCATCACGGTCAGGAGTTCCTTGATGGCAGCGGTCTTGTCGGCGTCCTGGGCATGCGCCGCGTTGGCCAGCATCATGGCCGGTACGAAGGCAGCCAGAACAGCGATACGTCGATAGGTTTTGAGCATTGTGACTCCCTTGTAAATATGTCCGTTTTAGTCCCGCAGCCGGCAATCGAGTTCCGTCTATCGGGTCAGTGTTGCAACAACTTACGAATTTGATCCTGTATCAGGCGTGCCGGCGCCAGTGCCGTCCTGCGCACCTGCCTGCTCACCGTCGGCAGCCGGAGCCGCCGCGTCCGCCCCTTCTTCGAGTTCGTCGCCCGCCACACCGTTGTCGGCATCGCTTTCGACGATTCGCTGCAGGCCGGACAGCTTGGTGCCCTCGTCCACATTGATCAGGGTCACGCCTTGCGTGGCGCGCCCCATCTCGCGGATTTCAGACACACGTGTACGGATCAGCACGCCGCCGGTCGTGATCAGCATGATCTCGTCTTCCGGCGACACCAGCGCGGCAGCCACTACCCGGCCGTTGCGCTCGCTCGTCTGGATCGCAATCATGCCCTTGGTGCCACGGCCGTGTCGAGTGTACTCGGCGATCGGAGTGCGCTTGCCGTAACCATTTTCGGTGGCGGTCAGCACGCTGCCCACCGCAACGGCTTGCTCGCTGGTCTCGGCCGGGGCCACCAGCATGGCGATCACGGTCTGGCTTTCTTCCAGGTTCATGCCGCGCACGCCGCGGGCCTGGCGGCCCATCGGACGCACGTCGTTTTCGTCGAAGCGCACGGCTTTGCCGGAATCCGAGAACAGCATCACGTCGTGCTGGCCGTCGGTAACCGCAGCCCCGATCAGGTAGTCGCCCTCGTCGAGATCGACCGCGATGATGCCGGCCTTGCGCGGGTTCGAGAACTCGGTCAGCGCCGTCTTCTTGACGGTGCCGCGCGCGGTGCCCATGAAGATGAAATGCTCGGCGTCGAACTGGCGCACCGGCAGGATGACGTTGATCTTCTCGCCATCGGACAGCGGGAACATGTTGACGATTGGCCTGCCGCGCGAGTTGCGCGACCCCTGCGGCACCTCGTACACCTTCAGCCAGTACAGCCGGCCGCGGTTCGAGAAGCACAGGATGTAGTCGTGCGTGTTGGCGACGAAGAGCGTGTCGATCCAGTCGTCTTCCTTGGTGGTGGTCGCCAGCTTGCCGCGGCCGCCACGCTTTTGCGCGCGGTACTCGGAAATCGGCTGGCTCTTCATATAGCCACTGTGCGACAGGGTCACCACCATGTCCTGCGGCGTGATCAGGTCCTCGGTATCGAGCTCGGTCGCGTTGAGCTCGATGTGGGAGCGGCGCAGGTCGCCGAACTCGGCGCGGATGGCAGTCAGCTCGTCGGTGATGATGGTGCTGATGCGTTCCGGGCGCGACAGAATGTCGAGCAGGTCGGAGATGACCGCCATGACATCGCGGTATTCCTGGACGATCTTGTCCTGCTCCAGGCCCGTGAGGCGCTGCAGGCGCATCTGCAGGATTTCCTGGGCTTGCGAGTCGGACAGGCGGTACAGCCCGTCGGCTTGCATGCCGAAGATGGCCGGCAGGCCGTCCGGGCGGTAGGAGGCGCGGCCGCCGGCGGTGTCGCCTTCGGCGCGTGCCAGCATCTCGCGCACCAGGCTGGAATCCCAGGCCTTGGCCATCAGCCCTTGCTTGGCGATGGGGGGCGTGGGCGCCGCCTTGATGATGGCGATGAACTCATCGATGTTGGCGAGAGCAACCGCCAGGCCTTCCAGCACGTGGCCGCGCTCGCGCGCCTTGCGCAGCTCGAACACGGTACGGCGGGTGACGACTTCGCGCCGGTGCGACAGGAAGCAATCCAGCATCTGGCGCAGGTTCAGCAGGCGCGGCTGGCCGTCGACCAGCGCCACCATGTTCATGCCGAAGGTGTCCTGCAGCTGGGTGTGCTTATAGAGGTTGTTAAGCACCACCTCCGGCACTTCGTTGCGCTTGAGCTCGATCACCACGCGCATGCCGGATTTGTCGGACTCGTCGCGGATATCGGAGATGCCCTCGACCTTCTTGTCCGTCACCAGCTCGGCGATCCGTTCGAGCAGGGTGCGCTTGTTGACCTGGTAGGGCAGCTCGTCGACGATGATCGCCTGGCGTTGGCCACGGTCGATATCCTCGAAGTGCGTCTTGGCGCGCATGACGACGCGGCCGCGGCCGGTGCGATAGCCTTCGCGCACGCCCTGGATGCCATAGATAATGCCGGCGGTCGGGAAGTCCGGCGCCGGAATCAGCTCGATCAGCTCGTCAATCGTCGCTTGCGGATTACGCAGCAGATGCAGGCAGGCATCGACCACTTCGTTAAGGTTATGCGGCGGGATATTGGTGGCCATACCCACCGCGATACCCGACGAACCATTAATCAGCAGATTCGGGATGCGTGCCGGCAGAATCAGCGGCTCATGTTCGGAGCCGTCATAATTCGGCCCAAAATCGACAGTTTCCTTATCGATATCGAGCAGCATCTCGTGGGCAATCTTGGACAGGCGGATTTCGGTATAACGCATGGCTGCCGCGTTATCCCCGTCCACCGACCCGAAGTTACCCTGGCCATCGACCAGCATGTAGCGCAGCGAGAAATTCTGCGCCATCCGCACGATCGTATCGTATACAGCAGTGTCGCCGTGGGGGTGATACTTACCAATCACGTCCCCTACGATACGGGCCGATTTCTTGTACGGCCGGTTCCAGTCGTTGTTAAGCTCATGCATCGCATAGAGCACACGCCGGTGTACCGGCTTCAAGCCATCCCGTACATCGGGAAGCGCGCGCCCGACGATCACGCTCATGGCGTAATCGAGATAGGAACGGCGCATTTCCTCTTCGAGGGAGACCGGAAGGGTTTCTTTGGCGAATTGATCCATTGCGGCGTGGGTTATCCGGCGAATTTAAACAGAAGGCACCCAGGTGAATCGCCATTCGCCAAAGCGGCGTCTGACAGGTGGGCAACGTGACATTCTAACATGCGCGGCTGCCCTCTCCCGCAGCCGCGGCGGCCCCCTTGGCAGGGGCTCCGGCAGGGCCGGGAAAGGGCGCGCAAGGCCGTGTCGAAAATCCTGCAAGCACGGCCCGACAAGGGTTTGCGGGCATCGCAAGAGCCATGTTGCACAAACACCACAGGCCTAAAACCCATTGGTGGAATCGAATATATTTACTTCTTAGGAAACGACCCTTGTGGCACAATTCCCCAGCGAAGAGCCAGACATTGTTCGAAGTGGAGCATACACCGCATCGAGAATGTTATACTCCGAAGAATGTATGACTTGTTTCCGTCCATTTGCTCGCAGTAACCCTGCGGTGATCTCATCCTGAGAGGAGAAATATGAAAAAATTTGCCAAGCTCGCGCTCGTTGCAGCTACCGCAGTAATGGCTGCATCCGCTCAAGCCCAGTCCGTCCCCTACGAAAAGAAGGCTGTGAACGATAACTGGGGCAACGGTACGAGCGAGTACGTGTGGAAGAACGGCACGAACGAGCTCTGCTGGCGCGACAGCTCGTGGACCCCGGCCACGGCCAACGCCCTGTGCGACGGCGCCCTGGCTCCGGCGGTCGCTCCGGTTGCCCCCCCGGTGGCACCGGTTGCTCCTCCGGTTGTTTCCAGCGAAAAGGTCACTTTCGCTGCTGACACCCTGTTCGATTTCGACAAGGCTGTGCTGAAGCCGGAAGGCAAGGCCAAGCTGGACGACCTGACCTCCAAGCTGTCGGGCATCACCCTGGAAGTGATTATCGCAGTTGGCCACACCGACTCCTTCGGTTCGGACAAGTACAACGATCGCCTGTCGATCCGTCGTGCTGAAGCCGTCAAGGCCTATCTGGTCAGCAAGGGCGTGGAAGCCAACCGTGTCTACACGGAAGGCAAGGGCAAGCGTCAGCTGAAGGTTGACCCGAAGTCGTGCAAGGGCAATCGCAAGGCGCAAATCTCCTGCCAGCAGCCGAATCGTCGCGTGGAAGTCGAAGTGGTCGGCACCCGCAGCGCACGTTAATCGGAACCTTTCCGCCGAAAAAAAGCCCAGCGCAAGCTGGGCTTTTTTTTTGATACAGTCGCTGCATATCCTCCGCCTTCACGCCGCCGCCCTGGTGGCGCGCCAAACTCCATGACGCAGATATCCTCCCCGCTCCATCCGACCGTTGAAACCACCTTGATCGGCAAGAACGCCGACGCGCGCGAAATCGACAAGTTCAGCGAGCTGGCCCATCGCTGGTGGGACCCGGAAAGCGAGTTCAAGCCGCTGCACGAGCTCAATCCCCTGCGGCTCGGCTGGATCGACGGCATCGCCAGCCTCAAGGGCAAGGACGTGGTCGACATCGGCTGCGGTGGCGGCATCCTGGCCGAGAGCATGGCGCGCACCGGCGCCACGGTGCGTGGCATCGACCTGTCCACCAAGGCACTGAAGGTGGCCGACCTGCATAGCCTGGAATCAGGCGTGTCCGTCACCTACGAGGAAATCGCCGCCGAAGCCCTGGCGGCTCGCATGCCCGCCAGCGTCGATGTGGTGACCTGCATGGAGATGCTCGAGCACGTACCGGACCCGCAATCGATCGTGCGTGCCTGCGCTACGCTGGTGCGCCCTGGCGGATACGTGTTCTGCTCCACCATCAACCGCAACCTCAAGGCCTACCTGCTGGCCGTGGTCGGCGCCGAATACGTGCTCAAGATGCTGCCGCGCGGCACGCATGACTACGACAAGTTCATCACGCCATCCGAACTCGCTCGCTACGCCCGCAACACGGGGCTCGAGCTGGTCGAGATGCGCGGCATGACCTACAACCCGCTGACCCAGGTCTACTCGCTGGGCCGGGACACCGATGTGAACTATATGATGGCATTTCGCCGGCCGGCCTGAACATGCACACCTACGACGCAGTCTTCTTCGATCTCGACGGCACCCTCGCCGACACCGCCCCTGACCTGGCCGCGGCGGCCAACCGGCTCGTCACCGAGCACGGCCGGCCGCCCGTCGACTACGAGAAACTCCGCCCGGTCGCCTCGCACGGCGCGCGCGGCCTGATCGGCGCCGCCTTCGGCAAGAGTCCGGCCGATCCTGAGTTCCCCGCGCTGCGCGATACCTTCCTCGATTACTACGAGGCCGACATCGCTGTGCATACGCGCCTGTTCGACGGCATGGCCGAGGTGCTGGACGCGCTGGAAACCGCCGGCATCCGCTGGGGCATCGTCACCAACAAGATCACGCGCTTCACCGCGCCGCTGGTCGCCGCCATCGGGCTGGCGCCGCGCGCCTCGGCCGTGGTCAGCGGCGACACCACGGCGCACGCCAAGCCCCACCCCGCGCCGCTGCTGCATGCCGCCGAAGTCAGCGGCGTGGCGCCCGGGCGCTGCGTGTATGTTGGCGATGACGTACGCGACATCCAGGCCGGCAAGGCCGCCGGCATGATCACGATCACCGCTGCCTACGGCTACTGTGGCGATGGCGAGCCGCCCGAGGCATGGGGCGCCGACTATCTGGTGCGCCATCCCAGCGAGTTGATCGCGCTGCTGGCACCTGTCGGGCATCCCTGACGATGGAGGCGGCCTGCAGTCATTGACACCTGGAGCCGCCAACGGAGTACAATCTACCTTCTTGACACTGTTCACACAGTTCACGCAGGGGCCGACCTGGTTTCGACGTGGGTTACAAAGCAGTGGAGGGCATACCGAGGACCCGTCACCTCGTTAATCAATGGGAATGCAATAACTGCTAACGACGAACGTTACGCACTGGCCGCTTAATTGCGGCCGTCCTCGCACTGGCTCGCTGGCGGGCTAGAGTCGCAAGACTACGCGAGGTCATTAACGCCAGATAAGCCCTGAGTATGTCACGGACCTAGGGACGAAAATTTAGTGACTCGCCGTTGTAGAGCGTGTCCGTCCGCGATGCACCGGTTAAATCAAATGACAGGACTAAGTATGTAGAACTCTCTGTGGAGGGCTTGCGGACGCGGGTTCGATTCCCGCCGGCTCCACCAATATTCAGTTCCGGTTATTTCCGGGACTACCAAAAACCCCGAGGATTCCCATCCTCGGGGTTTTCTTTTTTTCCGGCTTAAATAATGAGGGCGGCGCATGCCTCCCTCACTACCCCCAGAAAAATTGCAGGAAAACGGGGCAATATCGGCCAAATTAAGAGTTGTCTGATTCACATAGCGCCCTCACGCCTGCATCATCCCCACTGGCTGCCGCTGCAGAGGCGGTCTTCCCGACGCGGACCTTTGAGGCCCGCGTCCGTTGCCCTCCAGCGCCCGCTCACTCTTGTGCGGGCGTCTTTTTTTGCGCACTCGGGCATGTGTCGCCTGGCCGTGAGGCGCAAGGTCATCAGCAATTTGTAATCATCTGTTACAGTCGACATTTTTTTGGCAACCGAAAAGCGGCGCTAGAGGCGCCCATGCGCACAGGAACGGGCAAAGTACAAATGAAAAGACGCATTGGGGCTGCAAGCATTGCGCTGGCCCTCGCAGGCTGTGGCGGATCGGGCGACAACGGTGGTGGACTGGCAATCGTGCGCACCCCTCCCGCCAGCACGTCCACGACACCTGTCACGCCCGCTGATCCAACGACGCCGGTGATCCCGGCGGCGCCTGACACCATCGCGCTCGGCTCCGGCTTCTACATCGGCACCTCCGCCGCCAACGAACGGTTCAACATCCTGGTGCTGGACGAGAACGTCTATTACGCGTTCTACGCCATGGCGGGCATGCCGGACGTATCGACCGGGGTGCTGACCGGCAATTACAGCTCTGGGAGTGGCGCGCTGACCACGAACAACAACGGGCTGGATTTCAACCAGGAGGCGGCGGGCTACAGCCTGACCGCGGCGAACCTGATGGCGGCCTATGTGCCAGGCAAGTCGATCCAGGCGCAGGTCACCTACCGCAACGGGAGGAACTCGGTCGTCAACGCCACCTACAGCACCGATTACAACTTCATCGCGACCACCGACGGCTTGAAGGGGACTTATTACGGCACGTCGAATGTCATCGACACCAGCGGGATCACCGCGGGCGGCGTACGGCTGGTCATCGACGCCAACGGCAGCTTCACGCTCGATGGCAGCGGCTCAGGCTGCAGCTTTACCGGGACCGCCACGCCGCGGCGCCAAGGCAAGGTCTACAACGTCACCCTGCAGTTGAGCGGCCCGACCTGCCGCTACGCGAACACGCCGATGACCGGCGTCGCCTACTACGACCCCACCACCACGCATAGCTTGCCTACGCCCGGCCAGCTCTATCTGTTCGCGATGCGCCCCGACCGCCAGGTCGGGGTGATCTTTACTGGCAAGCTCTGAGGTGCAACTCAGAGAAAGCGGTCGAGGATCTTGCGGCTGCCCTTGTCCAGGCTGGTCAGGTTGCGCACCAGGTAGTGGATGCCGTGGCTGTCGGAGATCAGCAGCGTGGAGCCCGCGAGGCGGCGGATGTCCTCCTCGCCACGCAGCACCAGCGAGGTGAGGCCACGATCCGTCTCCACCTCCCAGGTGCTGGGGGTGGCGTAGGTGGACACCGAACGGATGCGGTGGATCTCCGGCATGAACTCACGGCTGGCCAGCTCGGCCTCGATCATCTCGCGCACGGGGGCGGGCAAGGTATCCAGGCGGGGCAGCCAGGCCAGTTCGCGGCCATCGGTGCTGACCAGGCCGACGCCATCGTCGGGCGCGGCGATGGGAAACGCGCGAACGGGAACGACGCCATCATGCGCAACGCCATCCGCCGTGGTCATCACCAGGCGGCCAAGGGCATTGCGGGAGAGCTTGAAATCGACTTGCTGCATGTGAGCTCCCATCCTTATTGCACGTTGAGCGCATCGGCGGAGGCGAGATCCGCGTCGGCGTCGACATTGCGGGCCTGCGCCTGGTAAAGCTTGTAATAGGCGCCTTCGCGCGCCAGCAACTCATCGTGGTTGCCGACTTCCACGATCTGCCCACGGTCCATCACCACCAGGCGGTCCGCCTTGCGCAGCGTGGACAAGCGGTGGGCGATGGCGATGGTGGTGCGGCCCTGCACCAGGTTATCCAGCGCCTTCTGGATTTCCTTCTCCGTGGTCGTATCCACTGACGAGGTGGCCTCGTCCATGATCAGGATGCGCGGGTTGATCAGCAGCGCGCGGGCGATGGAGATGCGCTGGCGCTCGCCGCCGGACAGCGCTTGCCCGCGCTCGCCCACCAGCGAGTCGTAGCCGTGCGGCAGGCGCAGGATGAATTCATGCGCATGGGCAGCCCGCGCCGCAGAGATGATTTCTTCGCGCGTGGCGCCCGGCTTGCCGTAGGCGATGTTCTCGGCAATCGTGCCAAAGAACAGGAACGGCTCCTGCAGCACCAGCCCGATATGGCTGCGGAACTCCGATACCGGCAGCGAGCGGATATCGACGCCATCCAGCCGGATCGCGCCTTCGGAGACATCGTAGAAGCGGCAGATCAGGTTGACCAGCGTGCTCTTGCCCGACCCGCTGTGTCCCACCAGGCCAATCATCTCGCCCGGCGCGATCGATAGGTTAAGCCCGCGGATCACGGCACGGTTGCCATAGCGAAAGCCCAGGTCGCGCAGCTCGATGGCGCCCTCGACGCGCTCCAGGTGCACCGGCCGCGTGGGCTCCGGCACGCTGGACACGTGATCGAGGATATCGAAGATGCGCTTGGCGCCGGCGGCGGCCTTCTGCGTGACCGAGACGATCCGGCTCATCGAGTCCAGGCGCGTGTAGAAGCGGCTGATATAGGTGAGGAAGGCCACCAGCACGCCGACCGTGATCGCGTTGTGCGAGACCTGCCAGATGCCGAAGATCCACACCACCAGCAAGCCGATCTCGGTCAGCAGCGTGACGGTCGGGGTGAACAGCGACCACACCGCATTGACCCGGTCGTTGATCGCCAGGTTGTGCCGGTTGGCCTCGCGAAAGCGCTCCACCTCGCGCTTTTCCTGCGCGAACGCCTTGACCACGCGGATGCCCGGGATGGTGTCGGCAAGCACGTTGGTGATCTCCGACCAGATCCGGTCGATCTTCTCGAAGCCGTGGCGCAGCCGGTCGCGCACCAGGTGGATCATCCACGCGATGAACGGCAGCGGCACCAGGGTGACCAGCGCCAGCCACGGATTGATGGAAATCAGGATGGCCGCCGTCATCACGATCATCAGCACGTCGGTGGCGAAATCCAGCAGATGTAGCGACAGAAACACGCAGATGCGATCGCTTTCCGAGCCGATGCGGGCCATCAGGTCGCCCGTGCGCTTGCCGCCGAAGTACTCCAGCGACAGCCGCAGCAGGTGCTCATAGGTGGTGGTGCGCAGGTCCGCGCCGATCCGCTCGGACACCCGCGCCAGCAGATAGGTACGCGCCCAGCCAAGGCTCCACGCCACCAGCGCCGCGCCCAGCAGGCCGGCCAGGTACAGCTTGACCCGGCTGTAGTCGATGGGCAGGCCGTTCTGGTAAGGAATCAGCACGTTGTCCATCAACGGCATGGTCAGGTACGGCGGCACCAGCGTAGCGGCTGTGGACAGCAGCGTCAGCAGGAAGCCGGCCAGCAACTGGAAGCGGTACGGCCTGGCGAAGCGCCACAGGCGCAACAGCGCCCAGGTCGAGGGCGGGGTTTCCAGGTCACGGCTGCATTGCGGACATTGATCGTCGTCCGGGGGCAGCGGCGCCTTGCAGGTCGGGCAGACCGCCTCGGCATCGATATCCGGCAGCCCCGCCCGGCCCGAGGCCGACAGGTCGCGCTGCGCATGGAACTGGTCGATCAGGCGCAACGCGGCCGGGTTGTGGCCGAGCGTGTAGCGCCAGCTGGCCAGCAAACGTCCACTGTCCTGCAACTCCAGCGTGCCGACCCCCGCGTGATCGGCGTGATGCAGCGATAATCCGGGCTGGATCACCCATTCCTGCCAGTCTTTTTGCCCAGGCATGCGCGCCAGCAAGCGACGATCCGTCACAAGTACCCAGCCTTGGGTAAAATGCAGCTTTGCGTCAAGGTCGACTTCGAGCCAGGCAAGGACGGCTTCGCCAGGTTGCAGGCGGGTGCCGAGTTCGTTACGCCACGGCTCGTTCTGGGCGTCGCTGTCAATCACGGGCAAGGAAGGTTGGGTCATCGTTGGTACGGCATGCTGCGTCCTTGGGCTATGGACATAACTTGAAACAATTTAGTGCGGGCGCGCCCTGGCGGCCCGCCGATTTGCCCGCAGTATACATAAGGCCAAACACACGGGCGCCCATGATGCACTGCACAATCGCTTTTTAATCAAGAAAGTCAACCGGCTGACCGTTGTAACGTTACTGAAAGGTTAGGCTTCTATTTCTCGGGCACTCGCCCACTGCCTCAAGCTAAATCAATGAAAAAGAAGGACATTGAGATTTTCGATGTCATGTCGCTGCGCGGCCCGAATATGTGGACATATCGGCCTGTGCTGGAGGCGTGGGTCGATATCGGGGAACTGGAGGATTTTCCCTCCAACACGATTCCGGGGTTCTACGAGCGTCTGTCGGCATGGTTGCCCTCGCTGGTCGAGCATCGCTGCAGTATTGGCGAGCGCGGCGGCTTCCTGCAGCGGCTCAAGGAAGGCACGTGGCCTGGCCACATCCTGGAACACGTCACGCTTGAGCTGCAGAACCTCGCCGGCATGCCCGGCGGCTTCGGCAAGGCACGCGAGACCCCGATCCGGGGTGTCTACAAGGTGATCGTGCGGGCCTGGCACGAGGACGTCACGCGCGCCGCTCTGTTCGCCGCCCGCGACCTGGTGATGGCGGCCATCGAGGACCGTCCCTACGACGTCCAGGAGACGGTGGACCACCTGCGCCGCATGGTGGACGAGCATTGCCTGGGCCCGAGCACCGCCTGCATCGTCGACGCTGCCGACGACCGCGACATCCCGGCTCTGCGCCTGTCCGAGGGCAACTTGGTGCAACTCGGCTATGGCAGCCGCCAGCGCCGCATCTGGACCGCCGAGACCGACCGCACCGCCGCCATCGCCGAGAGCATCTCGCGCGACAAGGACCTGACCAAGAGCCTGCTGGAATCCTGCGGCGTGCCCGTGCCCGAAGGCCGGCTGGTGGAAAGTGCCGCCGACGCCTGGGACGCCGCCGAGGACATCGGCCTGCCGGTGGTGGTCAAGCCCTATGACGGCAACCACGGCCGCGGCGTATTCACCAACCTGACCACGCGCGAAGAAGTCGAGACCGCCTATGGCGTGGCCATCGACGAAGGCAGCGGCGTCATCGTCGAGCGCTTCGTACTGGGCAACGAACACCGCCTGCTGGTGGTGGGCGGCCGCCTGGTGGCCGCCGCCATGGGCGAGACGGCCAGCGTCACCGGCGACGGCAAGTCGACCATCGACGAGCTGATCGAGTCGCAGATCAATTCCGACCCGCGCCGCGGCAGTACCGAAGACCACCCGCTCAACAAGGTGCGGCTGGATTCGGCCGCGCGCCTGGAACTCAAGCGCCAAGGCTTTGACGCGCTTTCCGTGCCGCCCGAGGGCAAGCATGTGCTGATCCAGCGCAATGGCAACGTGGCCTTCGACGTCACCGACCGCGTGCACCCGAGCGTGGCCGCGCATGCCTCGCTGGCTGCGCGCGTGGTGGGCCTGGACATTGCCGGGGTCGACCTGGTGGCCCAGGACATCTCGCGCCCGCTCGCCGAGCAGCGCGGCGCCATCGTCGAGGTCAATGCCGGCCCTGGCCTGCTGATGCACCTGAAGCCCTCCAACGGCGAAGCCCGCCCGGTGGGCCGCGCCGTGGTGGATCACCTGTTCCCGGCTGGCGAAGGCGACGACAACGGCCGCATCCCGGTCGTCGGCATCACCGGCACCAATGGCAAGACCGTGGTGGCCAAGCTGGTGGCGCGCCTGCTGCAACTCTCCGGCAAGCACACCGGCCTGGCGTGCAGCGACGGCCTTTACCTCGACCGCCGCCAGGTCCAGGGCGGCGACCGCGCCAACTGGGACGCGGCCCGCCGCATCCTGATGAACCGCGCGGTGGATGCCGCCGTGCTCGAGAACGACAGCGGCGCCATCCTGTCCGAAGGCCTCGCCTACGACCGTTGCCAGGTCGGCGTGGTGACCAATATCGATGTGCCTGACCACCTCGGCCAGTATTACGTCGAGGAAGTCGAGAAGATGTACAACGTGCTGCGCACGCAAGTCGACGTGGTGCTGGACGGCGGTGTGGCGGTGCTCAACGCGCGCGACCCGCTGGTGGTCGAGATGGCGGAGCTGTGCGATGGCGACGTGATCTTCTTCGGCCTGACGGCCGACCTGCCCGCCATTGCCGCGCATCGCGCGGCGGGGCGCCGCGCGGTCTACGTGCGCGACGGCAAGGTGGTGCTCGCCACCGGCAGCCGCGAGGTGCCGCTGACCGACGTGGCCGCGATCCCCCTCACCTATGCGGGCCGCGTGGCCTTCCAGGTCGAGAACGTGCTGGCGGCGGTGGCCACCGGCTGGGCGCTGGGCATCTCCAACGACCTGATCCGCGCTGGCGTGGTGACTTTCGATGTGGGCCAGGTGGATGTGCCCGGACGCTTCACGCTGTTCGAGCGCAACGGCGCCATCGTGGTGATCGATGACGCCCACAATGCGCCTGCGCTGGAAGCGCTGGTGGCATCGCTGGAACGCTTCCCGAGCGAGCGCCGCGTGGTGGTGTACGGCGCCGGCGCGCCGCGCCGCGACGAAGACATGGTCAAGCAAGGCAAGGTGCTGGGCGCTGCGTTCGACCGCGTCTTCCTGTGCGAGGACACCTCGGTCAAGCGCACGCTGCCGGACACCGAGGCACGCGCGCTGCTCAAGCAGGGCCTGTACGAAGGCCGCCGCGTGACCAAGATCATCGATGAGGGCTCGCGCCGCCAGGCGATCGAGGCCGCACTCGCGCAAGTAGTGGCCGGCGACCTGCTGGTCCTGCAATGCGATGAGGCGACGACCCTGCCGACGGTCGACCTGGTGCACCAGTGGATGGGCCAACCGGGCCGCCGCGCCTGATCCGGAAGGAAACTGATTTCATGGAAGTCTCACGTATCCGGGCCCTGCGCGGCCCTAACCTGTGGTGCCGCCACACCGCCATCGAAGCCATCGTTTCGTGCTCCGACGAGGCGCATACGCTGGCTCAGCTGCCCGGTTTTGAAGAGCGCCTGCGCGCGCGCTTTCCCGAGGTTGGCCCGCTGCGGCCCGATGACAACGAAGGCGTGGTGTCGCTGGCGCACGCGCTGGAATGCGCGGCCATGCGCCTGCAGGCGGAGGCCGGCTGCCCGGTCAGCTTCAGCCGCACCGCGCCCACCGTCGAACCCGGCACCTACCAGGTGGTGGTGCA
This sequence comes from Cupriavidus sp. 8B, assembly GCF_054589115.1. NCBI lineage: Bacteria > Pseudomonadati > Pseudomonadota > Betaproteobacteria > Burkholderiales > Burkholderiaceae > Cupriavidus > Cupriavidus sp. 8B. The sequence continues at coordinate 69,852 of NZ_BAAILO010000172.1, forward strand.
GTACAGCGAGGAAGAAGTCGGCCGGCTGGCGCTGGAGCTTGCCGCCACGCTGTGCCGCGCCGCGCGCGACGACATGCCGTTCGACCTGGCCGATGCGCTGCATCGCCTGCGCGAGCTCGATGAAGACGTGCGCCTGGGGCCGAGCACCGGCTCCATCGTCTACGCGGGCGTGGCACGCGGCATTCCGTATCGCCGCCTGACGCAAGGCAGCATGGTGCAGTTCGGCTGGGGCAGCAAGCAACGCCGCATCCAGGCCGCCGAGACCGACATGACCAGTGCGGTCTCGGAATCGATCGCGCAAGACAAGGAACTCACCAAGAAGCTGCTGCACGCCGCCGGCGTGCCGGTGCCGATGGGCCGCTCCGTCTCGGACCCCGACGAAGCCTGGGCCGTCGCGCAGGAGATCGATGCGCCGGTGGTGGTCAAGCCGCGCGATGGCAACCAGGGCAAGGGCGTGGCGGTACGCATCCGCACTCGCGAGGAAGTCATCGCCGCCTATGAAGTGGCCGCCGAGATCAGCTCCGACGTGATCGTCGAGCGCTATATTCCCGGCCACGATTTCCGTCTGCTGGTGGTGGGCAACCACCTGGTCGCCGCGGCACGCCGCGATCCGCCCCAGGTCACCGGCGATGGCAAGCACACCGTGCGCCAACTGGTCGAGGAAGTGAACCGCGACCCGCGCCGCGGCGAGGGACACGCCACCTCGCTGACCAAGATCCGCTTTGACGATATCGCGCTGGCCACGCTGGCCAAGCAGCATCTCACCGCGGATGCGGTGCCGCCCAAGGGCACCCGCGTGGTGCTGCGCAATAACGCCAACCTGTCCACCGGCGGCAGCGCAACAGACGTCACCGACGATGTGCACCCCGACATGGCCGCCCGCGCCGTGGCGGCCGCGCGCATGGTCGGCCTGGACATCTGCGGCGTCGACGCGGTCTGCGAGACCGTGCTCAAGCCGTTCGAGGAACAGGCCGGCGGCATCGTCGAAGTCAATGCCGCGCCGGGCCTGCGCATGCACCTGCAGCCCTCCTACGGCAAGGGCCGTGCGGTGGGCGAGGCCATCATCTCCACGATGTTCGCCGACGGCGACGATGGCCGCATCCCCGTGGTGGCGGTCTCCGGCACCAACGGCAAGACCACCACGGTCCGCCTGATTGCCCACCTGCTCGCCGGCAGCGGCCTGCGCATCGGCATGACCGGCACCGACGGTGTCTACGTCAAGGGCGAGCGCATCGATACCGGCGACTGCAGCGGCCCGCGCAGCGCCCGCAATGTACTGATGCATCCCGACGTGGACGCAGCCGTGTTCGAGACCGCGCGCGGCGGCCTGCTGCGCGAGGGCCTGGCCTTCGATCGCTGCGACGTGGCCGTGGTCACCAACGTGGGCGAAGGCGACCACCTCGGGCTGTCCTACATCAGCACCGTGGAAGACCTGGCCGTGCTGAAGAGCGTCATCGTGCAGAACGTGGCACCGCACGGCATGGCCGTGCTCAATGCCGCGGACCCCATGGTGGTGCGCATGGCCGACGCCTGCCCCGGCGCCGTGACCTTCTTCGCGGCCGACCTCAACAACCCCGTGATGGCCACGCACTGCGCGCAGGGCAAGCGCGTGGTGTACGTCGAGGATGGCCATATCGTGGCCGCCGAAGGCGAGAACCAGGTGCGCATCGCGCTGTCGAGCATTCCGCTGACGCGCGGCGGCTCGATCGGGTTCCAGGTCGAGAACGCCATGTCCGCCACCGCGGCGGCATGGGCGCTCGGCATCGACTGGGAAGTGATCCGCCGCAGCCTGGCGACCTTTGTCAACGACGCGGCCACCGCCCCCGGACGCTTCAACGTGTTCGACCACAAGGGCGCGACGCTGATCGCCGACTACGGCCACAACCCGGATGCGATCCAGGCGCTGTGCAACGCCATCGAAGGCATGCCGGCCAAGCGCCGCTCGGTGGTGATCAGCGGTGCGGGCGACCGCCGCGACGTCGATATCCGCCGTCAGACCGAAATCCTCGGTGGCGTGTTCGACGAAGTGATCCTGTACCAGGACCAGTGCCAGCGCGGACGCGAGGACGGCGAAGTGCTGGCCCTGCTGCGCGCAGGCCTGGAGGGCGCGACGCGCGCCAGCGCAGTGGAGGAGATCCGCGGGGAATTCCTCGCCATCGACACCGCACTGTCGCACCTGCAACCGGGCGACCTTTGCCTGATCCTGGTGGATCAGGTGGAGGATGCGCTCGCGCATATCGAGCAGCGGATCGCGCAGGGTTGAGCGCGGCGCAGTGAAGCAGCAACGCAAGAAAGCCAGCCACACCGGCTGGCTTTCTTCTTTCTGCGTGGTGCCGATATGCGTTGGTTTGCACCCCTCTGTCATTTGTGGGAGAGCAAGCCGGGGGAGAGGGAGAGACAGCCGTCGTCATGGCGCGCGGCTTTGGCCTGTTCGGCGGCTTCGTTTGGCGCTGCGATAGGGCCTGGTGCGGCCTAGTGCCGCCCCGGCAACGACAAGCGCCGCTCCAGCTCCCGCTGCACCTGCGCCAGCGCCGTGCTGAGCATCCAGTAGATCGCGGCCACCGCGACATAGAGCGGCAGCGGCTGGTAGGTCGCGGCAATCACCTCCTGCGCCGTGCGCAGCAACTCGGTCACGGTGATCACCGATACCAGCGAGGTGTCCTTGATCAGGCTGATCAGGCTGTTCGACAGGCTCGGCACCGCCAGCCGCAGCGCCTGCGGGCCCACCACATAGCGCAGGGTCTGGCCTTGCGTCAGTCCCAGGCTATAGGCGGCCAGCCACTGCCCGCGCGGGATGCCGAGGATGGCGCCGCGCATGCTCTCGGAGAGATAGGCGCCCACGTTCAGGCTCAGCGTCAACACGCCCGCCGGCGTGGGTTCCATGGCGATGCCGATGCCCGGCAAGCCGTAATACACCACGAAGATCTGCACCAGCAGCGGCGTGCCGCGCATGATGCTCACATAGACCCGCGCGATGGCCTCCAGCACGCGCCGGTGGCTGATGCCCATGAGCGCCACCGCGGTGCCGATCACCAGTCCGAAGACCATCGACAGCAGCGCGAACTTGATGGTGAGCAGCATGCCCTGCAGCAGCACGGGCAGCGACTCGACGACAAGCTGGAGAGCGGACATGGGAAGCCCTGGCGGGAACGCGCCCGCGCTTACTTGGCGGGCTTGGTCACGTCACCGCCAAACCACTTCACCGACAGCTTGCCGAGGCTGCCGTCCTTGCGCATCTCGTCCAGGGCCCGGTCGATGGCCTGTGCGAACTTCGGGTTGTCCTTGCGGAAGGGAATCGCCACCTCCGAGTTGCCGCCTTCGACGATCGCGCCGGGCCGCAGTGGCAGGTTGGACATCTTGATCAGGTAACTGATCATCAGGCGGTCGTTGAGCGCGGCATCCACGCGCTGGGCTGCCAGGTCGCGCAGGTATTCGGGCGCGCCCGGATAGGTCTTGACGTCGATGCCGGGCACCGACTTGGCCAGCTCGTTGTAGTTGCTGCCCAGGCTCACGCCCAGCTTCTTGCCTTTCAGGTCCTCGAGGGACTTGAACTGCCGGTTGTCATCCTTGCGCTGGATCAGTTGCGCCGCCGAATACACGTAAGGCGTGGAGAAATCCAGCACCTGCTTGCGCTGCGGCGTCACCGCGACCTGGTTGACGATCACGTCGAACTTGCCAGCCTGCAGCCCGGCAATGATGCCGCTCCATTCGGTGGTGACAAACTCCGGCTTGACGCCCAGCTTGGCCGCCACGCCCTTCGCCACATCCACATCGAAGCCTTCCAGCTGGTTGTTGCTGCCGCGGTAGTTGAACGGCGGATAGGTACCTTCCAGCCCGATCTTGAGCGCGCCGGCCTGCTTTACGGTATCGAGCAGGTCCGCGGCCTGCGCGGCAGCGCCGGCCGCCAGCAGCGAAACGGCGAACAGGGCGTTGAGACAGCCAGTACGAAGCGATCGCATATGTTCTCCAGTCAGCACAGCCGACGCGGACGGCGTCCGCATCGGTCCGGCAAGCGTTGGCCCGGCGTTGGCCCGGCGTTGGCCCGGCGTTGGCCCGGCAAGAGCGCAGGCCGGCTTTTAGCCTAGCGCAATTTCCTGTCGAACAGCAATAACGATTCGCCCTGCCCTGCCGGGCCCTGCGCCGCCCTGCTTACTGGAACGCCTTGTCGTTCGGGTGGGCGTAAAGATCCTTCATGTCGGCTGACAGCGGATAGTTCAGGTTGATGTTGCGCGGCGGGATCGGCGACTGGAACCACTTCTTGTACAACTGCTCGGCACGGCCGCTGGTCATCAGGTCGGCGATCACGCCGTCGGCCAGCGCCTTGAAGGACGGATCGTCCTTGCGGAACATGCAGGCGTAGTTCTCGGTCTGCAGCGGCGTGCCCACCACGGTCCAGTCATTGGCGCTCTTGGCCTTGGTCAGCTCGCCGTAGAGCAGCGGCTCGTCCATGACAAAGGCCACCGCGCGGCCCGTCTCCAGGATCAGGAAGGACTGCCCGTGGTCCTTGGCGCTGATCAGGTTCATGTTCATGGCCTTTTCGCCATTCATCTTGACCAGCAGGCGCTCGTCCGTGGTGCCTGCGGTGGTCACCACGTTGCGGTCCTTGAGATCGGGGAAGTCCTTCACGCCCGAATCCTTCTTGGTCAGCATGCGCAGCCCGTAGACAAACAGGCTGTTGGAAAACGCTACCTGCTTCTGCCGCTCCAGGTTGTTGGTGGTGGTGCCGCACTCGATGTCGATGGTGCCGTTCTGCATCAGCGAAATGCGATTCTGCGAGGTGATGGGCACCAGCTTGACCTCGAGCTTGGCCAACTGCAGTTGCGCCTTCACCTTGTCGACGATCTGCAGCAGGATCTCGTGCGAGTAGCCCATCACATCGCGTCCGTTGGTATAGGAGAACGGGATGGAGGACTCGCGATAGCCCAGCGAGATCACGCCGGTGTCCTTGATCTTGCGCAGCGTATCGCCGTCTGCAGCATTGGCGTTGTGAACGACGCCGGCGGCGCCAGCCAGCATGGCAACCGCCAGCAGGCAACGGGAGATTCGGTTGGAACGGACGTGCGATTTCATATCGTTTTCTCCTTGGATGGGAATGGCTCGAAGTCCTGCTTGGTCGTGAAGCGGCATTTCTCAGCGGTAGTGCAAACGTAAAAACTGCCCCGGAACGCTGCCCATCAAGCCAGCGCCGCGGCAAAATCCCTTTCATCGATGGCCGGCTTGCGCCCGGCCAGGCCATCGGCCAGCAAGCCCGCGCTGCCCATGGCCAGCGTGAAGCCAAGCGCGCCGTGGCCGATATTGAGCCACAGGCCGCGCAGGCTCGTGGGCCCCACCATCGGCAGGCCGGTCGGCGTGGCCGGGCGCAGGCCCGCCCAGGGCTGCAACTGCTCCGGCTCCATGCCCGGCGCCATGTCGCCAAACAGCGCGCGGGTCTCAAAGGCCAGCGTGGCGATGCGGGCACGGTCGATGACGGTGTCCCCGCGCACCAGGTCGGCCATGCCCGCCACACGCAGGGTGTTGCCGATGCGGGCATAGACGATCTTGCGCGCGAAGTCCGTGATGCTGATGTGCGGCGCACGCTCGCCATCGCGGATCGGCACCGTGATGCTGTAGCCCTTGAGCGGCCACAGCGGCGCCCGCAGCCCCAGCGGCTTGAGCAGCGCCACGCTGCCGATGCCGCCTGCCACCACCACCGCGTCCGCCCGCTCGATGCCGGCATCGGTGCGCACGCCGGTCACGCGCTCGCCTGCGCGCTCGATACCCAGCACGCCGGTGCCGAAACGCAGCGCCACGCCGGGACGGTCTTGCAGCAACTGTGCCAGCGCCAGGCAGAAGCGATGGCAATCGGCCACTTCCTCGCTCGGCGTGTGAATGGCCCCGGCAATCTCGCCGCGGATGCCGGCCAGCGCCGGCTCCAGCGCCACGCAGGCATCGCTGTCCAGCGCCTGCTGCTCGCAGCCCAGGCTGGCCTGGTAATCGAGCAGGCGGCACGCGGCGTCGAAGCTGGCCGCATCGCGGTGCACAATCAGCTTGCCGCGCCGGGCAAAGCCGAACTCCACCGGCTGGCTGTCGACGAAAGCCTGCATCAGGTCGCGCGAGTAGAAGGCCAGGCGCAGCAGCTTGCGCGTGGTGGCCTCGCTGGCGGAGGCATTGCAAGCCCGTGCAAACGCGACCAGCCAGCGCCACTGCGCCGGGTCCGCCGATGGCCGGAAGCGCATCGGCGAATCGGCGCGCAGCAGCCACCCGGGCACCTTGGCCAGCACGCCCGGCCCGGCGAGCGGCGCCACATAGCTATAGCTGAGCTGCCCGCCGTTGGCGAAGCTGGTTTCCTCGCCCGGGCCATCGCGCCGCTCCAGCACGGTCACCTCGTGCCCGTCGCCTGCCAGCCGCCACGCCGCGCTCATCCCGATCACGCCCGCCCCTACGATCACAACCTTCATCACCCGCCTCTTTGATCCGATCCACAGAGGGTAGTCCACGAGAGCCCGGCTTGCCCAATGCCAATACGTGCAAGAATATGTCTTTAGGCTATGGATGCCGCTATTCCGGGGCGCCCTCCCTTGCCACATGCGATTGCGTCAGATCGAAATCTTCCGGGCAGTGATGCTGACCGGCACCGTCAGCGAGGCCGCGCGGCTGCTGCACGTCTCCCAGCCGGTCGTCACCCGCGTGCTGCAGCATGCCGAGGCCACGCTCGGCTTCCGTTTGTTCGACCGGGTAAAAGGCAGGCTGCAGGCCACGCCCGAGGCCAACGCGCTGTATGGCGATGTCGAGCGGCTATATGGCGAGATCGAGCGGGTGCGCCGCGTTTCCGAAAGCCTGCGCCACAAAGGCGCCGGCCGCCTGCGCGTGGCGGCCACGCCCAGCCTGGCCAATCCGCTGCTGGTGCCAGCCGTACGCCGCTTTTGCGCGCGCCATCCCGACACCCAGGTGCAGGTACTGACCCACCACACCGGCGAGATCGTGCAAGGCTTGCTGGCCAACCAGATCGACCTGGGCTTCGCCTTCTCGCCACCGCGCCACGAAGCCATCATCAGCGAACCGGTAGCTGGCGGCCAGATGCTGCTGGCGGTGCCGCGCGGCGAGCCGCTGGCGGCCCGCGGCCGGCGGGCCGACGTGCCAATGCACCGGCTGGTGGAGCGCCCCTTCATCGCCTACGACGACAACAGCTCGCTCGGGCTGCTGGTGCGCCAGACCCTGGCGCGCAATGCGCTCGAGCCGCGCTCGACGCTGGAAGTCCAGACCTATTCGCTGGCGCTGGCCCTGGTCGATGCCGGCCTGGGCCTCACCTTGCTAGACCAGTACACCGCGCTGGGCGCAAACCCGGAGCGTGTGTCGCTGCATGAGGTCAAGCCCGCGTTGCCTTTCGAGATCCAGCTGCTGCGCGCCAGCCACCGCGGCAGCTCCAGCCTGGCCGACGATATGCGCGAGCAGTTTGCCGCCGCCGCAATAGCGCTGGCTGCTGCGCTGCCGCAGCGGCTGGAGGCGCCGGCGGTCAGCTTCGAGCATGCCCCTAAATGAAGCGGGCTGCCCTGCCCCGGCCCTTTGCAGAATTTGACAGTACCGTGCACCGTGCACCATCATCAAAGCGCCTGAACGGTGCCCCCCCCAAAACCTATGTTCGCCCTTATCCTGCTTCTCCTTATCCTGATCAGCGCCTTCTTCTCGATTTCCGAGATCGCGCTGACCGCAGCGCGCCGCACCAAGCTGCAGGTGCTGTCGGAGCGTGGCGACCGCCGCGCCACCAAGATCATGCTGCTCAAGGAGGAGCCGGGCAACTTCTTCACCATCGTGCAGATCGGCGTCAACAGCGTGGCCATCCTGGCCGGTATCGTCGGCGAGAAGCATGTCTCCGACCTGCTGCAGACGGCACTGCTGCCCTACCTGGACGTGGTCACTACCCAGCGCATCGCCAATGTCGGCTCTTTCCTGATCGTCACCCTGCTCTTCATCCAGTTCGCCGACCTGATCCCCAAGCGCATCGCCATGACGTTTCCCGAGGCCTGCGCGCTGGTGGTGATCGGGCCGATGCTCACGCTCATCAAGATCTTCAAGCCGCTGGTCTATGTGTTCAACGGCGCCGCCAACGCCACCCTGCACGTGTTCGGCGTGCCCACCAAGCACATCGACCAGATCACCACGGAAGACATCGCCGCCATGGTCGATGCCGGGGCGGAGGCCGGCGTGCTGCACAAGCACGAGATCCACCTGATCGAGAACGTGTTCGAGCTGGACGCGAAGAACGTCACCGCGGTGATGACCCCGCGCGACGATGTGGTCTACATCGGCCTGGACGAGTCCGCCGACAGCCTGCGGCGCAAGCTGGTCAACTATCCGCAAGCACAGTATCCGGTGTGCGGGCACAACCTCGATGACGTGCTGGGCTATATCGATTCGAAGGACATCCTGCAGATGTTCCTCGCCGACGATTCCACCGGCGTGATCGGCAACATCGGCAATATCGGCAAGCACCACGACAAGAATGTGCTGGTGATCCCGGACACGCTGACGCTCACCGAATCGCTCACGCGCTTTCGCGAGATGCACCAGAATTTTGCGGTGGTGATGAACGAGTATGGACTGGTGGTGGGCATCGTCACGCTGGACGATATCGTTGGCGCGCTGATGGGCAACATCATCTACTCCACCGAAGACGAGCAGATCGTGCGGCGCGACGAGAGTTCGTGGCTGGTCGACGGCGTGACGCCGCTGGTGGACCTGAAGAAAGCGCTGGAGCTCGATGAGCTGCCCGGCGAAGACTACGTCGACACCGCCGCCGGGCTCGTCATCTACACGCTCAAACGGATCCCGAAGAAATCCGAAGCGATCGAGGCCGCGGGATTCCGCTTTGAGGTGCTGGACATCGACCATCACAAGATCGATCAGTTGCTGGTCTCGCGACTGCCGCCGGCGGAGCCGTTCCAGCCGTAAGCGCGCGGCGATAGCGCTCGACCGTGGTGGGCAACTGGAACACCACGATCCAGGCCCCGACCACCACCACCGCCGCGGCGGCGACCGCGCCCAGGCGCAGCGGCGCCAGGCGCTCCGGCGCATGCAGGGTAACGTACGCGGTGCCCAGCAGCACGATCCAGGCAAAGCCTAGCGCGCAGCCCGCCAGCACGTCGGACAGCCAGTGCATGCCAAGGTAGAGCCGCGACAGGCAGATCAGCGTCACCACCACCGCCGTCAGCGCGACCACCGGCATCCGTACCTGCCACGGCTGGCGCAGGCACAACAGGAAAGCCAGGAAGCCGTAGGTCACCATGCTGCTGGTGGCGTGGCCGCTGGGAAACGAGAACGACTCCAGGCCGCCGTAGATGCTGGCCGGCCGGCTGCGCTCAAGGGCGAGCTTGAGCACCATCACGCAGGCGCGCGCGCCAACCAGCGCCCCCACCCAGTACGCCGCCGCCACCCAAGTCCGGCGCCACGCCAGCCAGCCAAAGACCGCCACGCCCACCGCCACGGACACCCGCGCGCCGCCCAACTCGGTCAGCGCCACCATGGCCGTATCCAGCCAGCCTTGCTGCCATGCGCGAAGCTGCGCGAACACCGCCTGGTCCACCTGCACCAGTGGCGCGCCTTCGGCGATGGATTCACCCAGCCACAGCAAGGCGGCAGCGCACGCCAGCAACAGCACTCCGCCCACCGCCAGCACGAGCAGCTCGACGATATCGCGCTCCAGCAGGCTGGCAACGCGCGGCCACGGCTTCGTGGCGCGTACGCGCAGCGCGTCGCGGCCACGCAGCCGCGCGGCATCGAGCCGGCGCACCAGCGGGCGGATGACCAGCAGCAGGCCGCGCACCACGCAGAGCAGCAACAGCGCGAACAAGGCGAGAAGGCCCACCACGCCCAGCGCGGTTGCCGGTGTGAGCCAGGGCGCGCCAGCGGGCTGGACCACGGCGAGCGCTTGAACGGGAGCAGCCACCATCGGCTCAGCCCCCCGCCGCCATGCGCGCGATATTGGCGCGTGCCGGCGCTTCGCAATCGGCAAAGGCGGGCGTCGCGAACAACTGCGGCCGCTGCGCCATCGCCTGCAGGAAAGCGATCCGCCGCTGCATGAATGCCGCGTACAGGGCATCGCCGGACAAGCCTGTGCGATTGGCCAGCAGCGCCTTGTTTTCCTCGAACACAGCGAGAGTCCAGGCGTCGAATTCCGCTTCAGGCGCAGCCAGCCGAGACAGGTCCAGATCCAGCACCGCCTCGGACTCCGGCACCGACGCACGATGCCCGCACGTATCCATCACGATGCGCGCGGCCAGCGCTGTCACCGCCGCATCGACCCCGCTCACGATGGTTTCGATCAACCCGGCCGATGCCGCTTCGTTATGCTCGCAACCCGGCACGTAGACCGCGTCGTGGAACAGCACGGCAAGCGCCTGCGCTGGCGCAAGCGCAATGCCGCGCGCCTGCGCCAGCGCAAACATCTCCAGTACATGGCGGCGATCGTGGTAATGCCGGTAAGGCGCGTCGTAGCAGGCCAGCACCTGCAGCACGGTCGCGCGCGGCAACCAGTCCAGGCAAGCCAGCGCGGCCGGCCAGTCTGGCGCGAAACGCGGCTGCGTGCCCTGCGGCGTGGCCACGCTTTCGCTGAATACGTCCAGCGGCCGCACCCACAACCGGGAGCGATCCCGCATCGACTCGTACACCACCACCCGCGACAGGTCCGACTCGATCACGCCGAGCCCGACGATGGCATAGGCACCGCCCTTGTAGTGGCGAAAGGGCATGCCATGCAGATAGTCGGAGGACGCATCGGCGCCGGGCAAGGCGTGCGGGGAAGGCTGGTAAGAAGACTGTGTCATGAGCGGCTGTTCAAATCGGAGCAGCGTCATGATAGTGCATTGACTGCGCGGGGCCGGTTGCGGGCCCCGCGCGGGTGCGCAGGGTTGACTGCGTGGTTGACTGCGGGTTGGCTAAATTACTTGCGATGCGTGCGCTGACGCATCGCGCCAGGTTCAGCCATCTTCGGGTCCTTCTGAGAAACCTCCTGCACCTCGCTCTCCTTGCTGTGCCGTTTCTCTATGCGGATATTCGGGGACGGCCGCTTCGAATTGGAGTGAGCGTTCCGGCTCATGCCTTACCTCCATTCTGGTCGACGTGGCGGTTGCCACTTAACCAATATAGAGGTCCGGCACCCAGGTTGCCATGTCCGGCGCGCTTCGAAGCCCAGGCACTGCCATCGATTACGCCACGCCTCCCTCGCCACGCTGGGCGGCCAGTTCACTCAACACCAGCGTCTCGCGAGCCAACCCGGCCGCCAAAGAAAAGACACCGTTCTGGATTTCCTGTTTTAGTGCGCTGAAGGTATCGCCAGAGGCCGCATATTCGCTAATCATGAACAGCAATCCATAGAGCTGCGCGGCACGCTCGGCGGCCAGACTCAAAGGATCCTCGAGCGAGGTGCGTGTAGTGACAAACATTGCCGACTCGGCGTGTTCGGCTGTGATGCCGTAGCGGCAGTGCTTACCCATGGCACGCCTCCTGGAGCCTGGCCTGCGTGCGACGTGAGCCTAAGGGGAATGTTGGGTGTTTCGATTGCCTTTGATGGGCGAGGAAAACCTGGGGCATGGTGCTGCCTCCTTTTCATGCGGTTTCGATCCCCCACCCCGACGCCAATCGGGGTGGGCGGGCGCAAGGCAAGGTTGGCGTACCGGCGAAAAGGATCCGGCGAGCCCGAAGGCTCCCCTGCCCAGGCCCGCCCAATGAAAAGCGCGCAGAGGCAAAACGGACGTAAAAAATCGCCTGGCGGCGACTGTCCGCCTTTTCGTTCGGGACGCCAATCCCGATCGCTGTGGTTGCAGCGATGAGCAGAGTATATCGCGCGAGCTGGCTCAGTGACCTGTGCAACGATGCCTGCCGCCATCGTGCCGCGCGTTGTGCCGCGCATTGTGCAGAAAACGCGCGAACCGTACCCCCAAAGCAAAAGCCCCACGACTCTGTGAGGAATCGTGGGGCTTTGCGTACTGCTGGCGGAGAGGGTGGGATTCGAACCCACGGTAGGCTCGCACCTACGCCTGATTTCGAGTCAGGTACATTCGACCACTCTGCCACCTCTCCGGTAACTGGGTCGCTTGTCGCGAAGAACAAGATTATAGAGGAAACCTTGTTTGCCCCGCAAGCCCCTCGCGTGAAAAATTACGCCTCGGGCTCAAGGCGCGCCAGGCCGCCCAGATACGGCTGCAATGCGGCCGGCACCGTCAGCGAACCATCGGCGTTCTGGTAGTTTTCCAGGATCGCCACCAGCGTGCGGCCAACCGCCAGGCCGGAGCCGTTGAGCGTATGCAGCAGTTCCGGCTTGCCCTGGCCCGCACGGAAGCGGGCCTGCATGCGGCGGGCCTGGAAGTCGCTCATGTTCGAGCAGGAGCTGATCTCGCGGTAGGTGCCCTGCGCGGGGATCCACACTTCGAGGTCATAGGTCTTGGTGCTGCCAAAGCCCATGTCGCCGGTGCACAGCACCACGGTGCGGAACGGCAGGTCGAGCTTCTTCAGGATAGCTTCGGCGTGGCCGGTGAGCTGCTCCAGCGCATCGAACGAGTGCTCGGGCTGCACCACCTGCACGAGCTCGACCTTGTCGAACTGATGCTGGCGGATCATGCCGCGCGTGTCGCGGCCGTAGGAGCCGGCTTCCGAGCGGAAGCAAGGCGTGTGGGCAACGAAACGCAGCGGCAGCTTGTCGCCGGCCACGATGGCGTCGCGCACGATGTTGGTCAGCGGTACCTCCGCCGTGGGGATCAGGTAGAAGTTCTCGATGCGCTCGCCCTCTTCACTGCCGACCTTGCGCGGCACCTTGAACAGGTCCTCTTCGAACTTGGGCAGCTGGCCGGTGCCGCGCATCGATGCGGCATTGACGATGTAGGGCACGTACATCTCGGTGTAGCCGTGCTCGATCGTGTGGGTGTCCAGCATCAGCTGCACCAGCGCGCGGTGCATGCGTGCGATGCCACCGCGCAGCATGGCGAAGCGCGAGCCCGTGACCTTGCTCGCGGTATCGAAATCCAGCCCGAGGCGCTCGCCCACGTCGACATGGTCCTTGACCTCGAAGTCGAAGCTGCGGGGTGTGCCGACGCGGCGCACTTCCACGTTGCCGGTCTCATCCCGGCCCACCGGCACGCTTTCGTGCGGCAGGTTGGGGATGGCCTCCAGGATATCGGCGAGCTGGGCCTGGATTTCGTCCAGGCGCGCGGCCGATGCCTTGAGGGCATCGCCGATGCCGCCGACTTCGGCCATCACCGCGGAGGCGTCCTCGCCCTTGCCCTTGAGCATGCCGATCTGCTTGGAGAGGCTGTTGCGGCGCGCCTGCAGTTCCTCGGTCCGGGTCTGCAGTTGCTTGCGCTCGGCTTCGAGTGCCTGGAAGGCCGCTACGTCGAGTTGGAATCCGCGCGTGGCAAGGCGTTGCGCCACGGCGTCGATGTCTTTGCGGAACAGCTGGATGTCTAGCATGTTGCGTGTGAGGGCAGGTGCATTGGCCAGCGACATGCTGGCGGATCCGGCATTTTACTGTACTGGCCGGGGCTGACACCGTTGCGCCGACTGGAGAACAGGCTGGCGGATCGCCCGCTGTTCGCGAGGACACGCCGCCGGGCAACGGCGATGCGCGCTATTGGGCCCCGCCGCCGTCGCCACCGTCGTCGTCCCTGCCCCTGCCTTTGCCCTGCTGCCGGTGCCATTGCGCGTCAAGATCTCGCAGGTGGCGCAGCTTGTCGCCGATCTTGCCTTCCAGCCCGCGCGGCGTGGGCTTGTACCAGCCCGGGCGCTTGAGGTCGTCGGGGAAGTAGTGCTCGCCGGCGGCATAGGCTTCGGGCTCGTCGTGCGCGTAGCGGTAGGCGTGGCCGTAGCCGAGTTCTTTCATTAGCTTGGTCGGCGCATTGCGCAGGTGCACCGGCACGCCGCGCGACTTGTCCTTGGCCACGAAGGCACGCGCGGTGTTGTAGGCGTTGTAGCCGGCATTGGACTTGGGCGCCACGGCCAGGTAGATCAAGGCTTGCGCCAGCGCGAGCTCGCCTTCGGGCGAGCCCAGCCGTTCGTAGGTTTCGGCGGCATCCAGCGTGATGCGGGCGGCACGCGGATCGGCCAGGCCGATGTCCTCCCACGCCATGCGCACGATGCGCCGCGCCAGGTAGCGCGGATCGGCGCCGCCGTCGATCATGCGGCAGAACCAGTACAGCGTGGCATCGGGATCGGAGCCGCGCACGGACTTGTGCAGCGCGCTGATCTGGTCGTAGAACGCGTCGCCGCCCTTGTCGAAGCGGCGCAGGTTCTCCGACAAGGCGCTGCCGAGCAACGCGTTGTCGATGACCGGCGCGTTGGCACTGCGCGCGGCGCGCGCCACGATCTCGATATTGTTGAGCAGCTTGCGGCCATCGCCATCGGCCGAGGCCACGATCAGCTGCAGCGCCTCTTCCTCCCACTGCAGGCCGCCCAGCTCTTCGCTGGCGCGCCGCGCCAGTTGCGTCAGCTCCGCGTCGTCCAGGCTCTTGAGCACATACACCGCGGCGCGCGACAGCAATGCGCCGTTGACCTCGAAGGACGGGTTCTCGGTGGTGGCGCCGATAAAGGTGAACAGCCCGCTTTCCACGTGCGGCAGGAAGGCGTCCTGCTGGCTCTTGTTGAAGCGGTGCACCTCGTCCACGAACACCAGCGTGCGCCGTCCGTGGGCCCGGTATTGCTCGGCACGCTCGACTGCCTCGCGGATGTCCTTGACGCCGGACAGCACCGCCGACAACGCGATGAACTCGGCATCGAAGGCCGTGGCCATCAGCCGCGCCAGCGTGGTCTTGCCCACGCCGGGCGGGCCCCACAGGATCATGGAATGCGGCTCGCCGGACGCGAACGCCACCCGCAGCGGCTTGCCGGCGCCAAGCAGGTGTTGCTGGCCGATCACCTCGTCGATATTACGCGGGCGCAGGCGCTCGGCCAGGGGTTGTTGGGAACGATCGGGAGCTTCGGAAAACAGCGTGTCCGCCACGGTATTCAGGCCTTTATGTCAGGTCAGGCGCGCACGGTGCGTGCCCGCTGCGCCTAGGAACCTGACAGTGTAGACCATCGCGCGCGGCGGGCCGCGCAGCCCGCCACGGCTGGCGAATCAGCGCGCGGCGCGCTCATTGCGCGTGAAGGCATCCAGCACGCCAGCACGCTCGATGCCCACGCGCGTGCGCCAGGCCGTCACCGCGCCCGCGCCGGCATCGCGCAGTGCCAGCTGCACCGCCGGAGCGGGGTTGTCCTGGATGGTCACGCCGTTGGCGCGCATGCGCGCGGCGTTCTCTGCCAGGCGGGTGCCCAGGCGGGCCCACTGCTTTTGCTCGGTCGCCTGCGCGGGCGTCCACCGAGGCACGCAAAGCGGGCGGCAAGGCCAGCAGCAGGCCGCTGCGCAGGCATTGGCGGCGCAGCGGCCTGGATGCGCACTTCAGGGAAGAAAACATGATGAGAGTCCTGGCATCGGGAGGTAGTGAGGCCATGAAGCCATGAAGCCTTGAAGCCTTGAAGCCTTGAAGCCTTGAAGCCTTGAAGCCTTGAAGCCTTGAAGCCTTGAAGCCTTGAAGCCGTCGTGTCGGGAAAGACAAATCAGTAAGCAAGCAAGCTGCCAGGACCCTTGGGGCGTGCGCTCAGCCGCGCCGGAACGCCACCACGTCGTCAACCTCCACGCGAATGCCGATGTGTTCGCCTAGCGCATGATCGTGGTGCGAAGGCACCAGCGACAGTACCTGCCCGCCGCCGGCCAGGCGCAGGGTGTACAGGATCTCTGCGCCGCGAAAGGCCTTGTGCAGTATCTGGGCACGCAGCGGGCTGTCGTCGTCGTGGACGATATCGTCGGGGCGGATCAGCACATCGACCTCTGCCGTGGCAGGCGGAACGCCCAGCGGCTCGTTGCTGTGCAGCGTGCCGAGTTCCAGCGTGACCGAGTGCGGGCTGGCAAGCTGGCCCGGCATCAGCACGCCCTGCCCGATGAAGTCCGCGACCACGCGCGTGGCCGGCCGGTGATACAGGTTGTGCGCGCTGTCCCACTGCTCGATGGCGCCGGCGTGCATCACGCCGATCTCGTCGGCCATGGCAAAGGCCTCGTACTGGTCGTGCGTGACCAGGATGGCGGTGGCGCCCTGGGCCTTGAGGATGTCGCGCACCTCCAGGCTCAAGCGCTCGCGCAGCTCGATGTCAAGGTTGGAGAACGGCTCGTCGAGCAGCAGCAACTCCGGCTTTGGCGCCAGTGCGCGAGCCAGCGCCACGCGCTGCTGCTGGCCGCCCGAGAGTTCATGCGCAAACTTGCCGCCGGATCCGGCCAGGCCCACCAGCGCGAGCATTTCTTCGACCCGCGCCGCGCGTTCGCCGCGGCGCACGGCATGCAGCCCGAAGGCCACGTTGTCCGCCACGCTCAGGTGCGGGAACAAGGCGTAGTCCTGGAACACCATGCCGATGCGCCTGTGCTCGGGCGCCACGGCAAACCCTGGCGACGACATCACCTGCCCTTGCAGCAGGATGCGGCCTTCGCGCAGCGGCTCGAAACCCGCGATGGCGCGCAGCACGGTGGTCTTGCCGCAACCGCTGGGGCCGAGCAGGCAGGCGATGCTGCCGCGCGCGAGGGTGAAGGACAGGTCGTTGACAACGCGCTGGCTGCCAAAGCCATGGTGGATGCGATCGACCTCGATCACGATATCGGATCGTGCTGGCATGGATGAATTGGAATGCGGGTGGCCTGGCATGCCGAGCATTATATGGACGCAGGCCCTTGATGTCTGTCACATGCGGATGTGTCGCCCTGCGTACCCGCATTGCTAGAATGCGGGACTGGCCTCGCAAGGCCTGCCGACCGAGCCCTGCCGCCGGGCCTCGACCTGTCCCGCACCAAACCCACCACCCAATCCGCTGCCGCATGATCCTGCTTCGCCCGAGCCGTACCCGCCGCCTGCACCCGCTAGCCCTGGTTGCCGCCCTGGCCGCGCTGCTGATCGCCCTGCCGATCGCGCAGGTGGCCGGCAGCCTGCTCGTGCCCAGCGGCGACACCTGGCGGCATCTGGCCGACACGGTCCTGGCCGAGTACGTTGGCAACACACTGTGGCTGCTGGCCGGGGTCTGCGCCGGCGTGCTGCTGGTAGGCGTGCCCACCGCGTGGCTGGTCAGCACCTACCGGTTCACCGGGCGGGCCTGGCTGGAATGGGCGCTGGTGCTGCCGCTGGCGATGCCGGCTTATGTCATTGCCTACGCCTATACCGATGCCCTGCAGTTCGCCGGCCCGGTGCAAAGCTGGCTGCGCGAAGTGACCGGCTGGCGTGCGCGCGAATACTGGTTCCCCGATATCCGCTCGCTGGGCGGCGCCATCGTGCTGTTCACGCTGGTGCTCTACCCCTATGTCTACCTGACCGCGCGCGCGGCCTTCCTGCAGCAGACGCTGAACACGCTGGAAGCGGCAAGGCTGCTTGGCTATGGCACCTGGGGCAGCATCTGGCGCGTGATGCTGCCGCTGGCGCGGCCCGGCATTGTGGCCGGCACCGCGCTCGCGCTGATGGAGACACTGGCCGATTTCGGCACGGTGGCCTATTTCGGCATCCCGACCTTTTCCACGGGCATCTACCGCGCCTGGTTCTCGCTGGGCGACAAGAACGCGGCAGCGCAGTTGTCGGCCTGCATGCTGCTGTTCGTGATCGGCATCCTGCTGGCCGAGCGCGCCAGTCGCGGCCGCGCCCGCGTGCACGGCGGCCAGCGCCGCGCGCCGGCCTACCGGCTGCACGGCTGGCGTGCCGCGCTGGCGTTGCTGGTAGGCGTGGTGCCCGTGCTGCTGGGCTTTGCCATCCCGGCGCTGATGCTGTGCAAGATGGCGCTGGCCGAAGGCGACGCGCAGTTCGGCCCGCGCTTTATCGGCCTGGTGCGCAACAGCTTCGCGCTGGCCAGCGTCACCGCGCTGATTGCGGTGCTGGCAGCGCTGGTGATCGGTTATGCGGGGCGCGGCATGGCCGCCGGCCGGGGCTGGCTGCTGCGCGCGCTGACGCGGGTGTGCGGCATGGGCTATGCCCTGCCCGGCTCGGTGGTGGCGGTCGGCGTGCTGGTGCCGGTGGCGCGGCTGGACAATGCCATGTCGGCCTGGCTGCAGCAGCATCTGGGATGGTCGGCCGGGCTCCTGCTGACCGGCGGCATTGCCGCGCTGGTCTATGCCTACCTGGTGCGCTTTCTGGGCGTGGCGCTGCAAACCGTCAACGCTGGCCTGGTCAAGATCACGCCGGGCATGGACGCAGCGGCGCGCAGTCTTGGCCACGGCCCCGGCGCCACGCTGCGGCGCGTGCACCTGCCGATGCTGCGCGGCAGCCTGCTGACCGCGGCGTTGATCGTCTTCGTCGATGTCATGAAGGAGCTGCCGGCCACCTTCGTGATGCGGCCGTTCAACTTCGACACGCTGGCCGTGCAGGCCTACAACCTGGCCTCCGACGAGCGCCTGGCCGAGGCCGCCACCGCCTCGCTGGTGATCGTGGCGGTGAGCCTGCTGCCGGTGATCCTGCTGTCGCGCTCGATACGGCGGGATGCGCGGGAATAACCGGCGGACATAGCAGACGGGAATAGCTTGCGAATTTTCCTAAAGATCTTCAACGTATTGCCGATATCCCCCTAGTCCGAAGCTGCGCCCCGGCTCGCCGCGCCCTTTCTCGCGCGAGCCAAAGCGGTCTGCCCCCGCCGCTGGCGTGCTTCGCGCCGCATCATGACTGTGCCGGCCGCAATCCTTGCCCGGCATTTGTTCGCCGCGTTTTCAGGGAGTGTTATGCAGCTTCGTTACCGCATGCTCGTGTTCAAGCTGAACCGGATGACCCGGCAAGACCGGATCAGCGCAGTCGAGGAAATCGCCCTGGCGGGCCAACTGGCTGAACAGCTGGAAAAACCTGGCATGGTCGAGCGCCTGGTGGCGGACCTGTTCGATCACGAGAACTCCCATGTCAGGCGCATCGCGCTCAACGCGGTAAGGCGCGCGCACGGTTACCGCCAGGCCGATATCTCGCTTGCCCTGCTGCGCAAGCTCGGCGACCCGGAGCCGTGGCTGCGCCATGACGCCGCCTGGGTCCTCCACGAGGCCGGGCTGGACAGCCCGCATATCCGCGCGGCGCTGCGCCAGCTTGCCGGGCCGGTCATGCTGCCCTACGACATGAACCGAGCCAAGGCCAATCCCTCGGATGCGCTGCTGCACGCCCAGGTGCGCGCGCGGCAGGCGCTGGACGTGCTGCTGGCGCGCCAGACCGCGGGTGCGGTGGTGGCCAAGCTCCCGTATGCGGCTGGCACGTTGGGCCACACGCACAAGAAGCGGCGCGAGCAGTTGAAGATGACCTTCGAGAAGCACAGGGAACGCGGCGCAAAGCTGAACTTCCGGCGCCTTGAAAATGGCGAAGGCAGCGAGGGCAAGGCCGCCAAGCGGCCCGGGGCCAAAGCCAGGCCAGTACCCAAGCCGTAAATGGGAAATGGCGGCTCGCGCCGCCATTTCCGCCCCGCCAGCCAGGTCGCGCTGACGCCTTCTTGCTTCTTACTTGTACCCAGCCTTGTCCGCCAGCTTCTGCGCTTGCGGCTGGTGCTTGCCCAGTTCGGCCACGTTGATCTTGTCCGCCTTGAAGCTGCCCAGGGCTTCCAGCGCCGCATTGCTGATCTTCACGTTTTCCACCACCGGCCACTCATTGTTGCCATCGGCAAAATAGCGCTGCGCTTCGTCGCTGGCCAGGTACTCCAGGAACGCACGCGCCGACTCCTTGTTGGGCGCATGCTTGAGCATGCCGCCGCCGGAGATGTTCATGTGCACGCCCTGGCTGGCCTGGTTGGGCCACAGCACGCCGAGCTTTTCCGCCACGGCCTTGTCCTCGGGCTTGGTCGACTTGAGGATACGGGCGATGTAGTAGGTGTTGGCCACCGCGATCTCGCACTCGCCCGCTGCCACCGCCTTGAGCTGGTCGGTGTCCCCGCCCTTGGGCGCACGGGCCAGGTTGGCCACCACGCCGCGCGTCCATTGCTCGGTCTTGGCCTCGCCGTCATGGGCGATCAGGCTGGACATCAGCGACAGGTTGTACACGTGGCCGCTGGAGCGGATGCAAAGCTTGCCCTTCCACTTGGGATCGGCGAGATCCTCGTAGGTCTTGATGTCGCCGGGCTTGACCGTGGCCTTGTTGTAGGCGATCACGCGGGCCCGCGCCGAGAAGCCGAACCAGTCGCCGTTCGGGTCGCGGTAGTTGGCGGGAATGCGCGACTCCAGCACGCTCGACTTGAGCGGCGCGAACACGCCCGCCTGCTGGGCCCGCCACAGCCGGCCAATGTCGACGGTGATGAACACATCGGCCGGGCTATTGGCACCCTCGCTCTTGATGCGCTCCAGCAGCGGGTCTTCCTGGCCCTCGATGCGGTTGATCTTGATGCCGGTCTGCTTGGTGAAGTTGGCGTAGAGCGCTTCGTCGGTCTGGTAGTGGCGCGCGGTGTAAAGGTTCAGCACCTTCTCCTGGGCGGACACGGCGAGCGGCAATGCCAGAACGGCGAGCGCGGCGGCGCGCGGCAGCAAGCGGCGGAATACGGTCATGACTCTCCCCCTTCGATGATTGTTGTATGCCGTCCTGAAGATGCCTTGGATGCATCTTTGGCAAGACAAGTGAGAAACAGAACAATAATCATTCCTGTTTCCGGGGTCAAGTTACAACGTTGTCATTTTTCTCGCAGCGAGTCCGGGAGTGTAAAAGTGATGATTGAGACGCACGCCGGAATGGCAGAGCCCGCCGGGGCTGCCATCACGTCCCGGCGCTATCCACGCATCACATTCAAGTGCTGGCGCGCTCCACCAATGCCTTCATGGCATCGGCCGGAAGCGGCCCATGGCAGGTCCGTTCGCCACCGTTCTTGCTGACCACCAGCCACACGTTGGCCGGGGCGCCGGCCGGATGCAGCAGCCAGGCGGGCCCGCGTCCGCTGCCGGCGGGCGGCAGCCCTTCCAGCACGCCGCTGGTGACCGACTGCAGCAGCACGGCGCAATCGTTGGCGCTGGCCTGCGTGGCGGAGAGGAAATCCGGGTTGGCCAGCACTTCCGGCAGCGCCGTATCGGAGGCACGCAGGAAGGCATCCACGTCGAACTGCTTGCTGGCGCCGGGGCTGGCGCACGCGGCCAGCAGCGCGGCAGCGCCAATGCCGGCAATGGCACCGCCACGGCGCCAGGCCGGCAGCGCAAGGAATGCGGGGATCATGGGGCGCCTCATTGCTTGAGCACATCGGCGCCCTTGGGCACCGCGAACCGGAAGGTGTCGGCCGGCAGCACGGGGTTCTTCTGCATCGCGCTGAAGGTCAGCAGCGTGGTGTTGCCGAAGGCATCGCGCAACTCCATCGCTTCCAGGTTGCCGCTCTTGAAGCCGATGCCGATGCGCTCGAACTGCGTGTCCTTGGCCCTGGGCGTAAGCTCAAGCCACTCCACGCCATCGCGCGTGGGGCCGTTCTTCACGACAAAGTTCTTTTCCAGGTCATTGCTGCCGAACAGGATCGCGGCGGGGCTGGAACCCAGGGCGCCATCGAGCTTGCGCTCGGTGACCTGGTTGAGGTCCTTGTCGTAGATGTAGAGCGTCTGGCCGTCGGCCTGCAGCAACTGGTCGTAAGGCTTGACGTAGCGCCAGGTGAACTTGCCGGGGCGCGAAAAAGCGAACGTGCCGCTGGATGTGCTGGCCACCTTGAGGCTGTCGCCCTGCCCCTTGACCTGGCGCTGGGTGAATTCGCCCTTGGCGCTCTTCACGCCCGCCACGAAGGCCTGGAGCTGGTCGGTGCCGGCCGCCATGGCCGCCGTCGCTGTCAGCGACAGCATGGCCGCCGCGGCGCACGCCGACACGAGAATGCGGATTCGCATGGTGTTGTCCTTGCTGGGTTGGAGGATGCGCACCGCCGGGGCGGCTGCGCTGCCTGTCCGGTTAGAGCGGCGCACGGGCGCCGGATTCCGCAACGATGTGCTTCGCACGTAACAGCATGTTACGCGCGGCAGCTTATTCTTCCTCGCGGGCCGTGCCGGCCGGGGCCAGGATGTCGCGATTGCCGTTGCCCGACATGGCGGAGACCAGGCCGGCCTTCTCCATGTCCTCGAGCAGCCGCGCGGCGCGGTTGTAGCCGATGCGCAGGTGGCGCTGCACCAGCGAGATCGAGGCTCGGCGGTTCTTCAGCACCACGTCGACTGCCTGGTCGTAGAGCGGATCGGCCTCACCGCCGCCGCCAATGCCAGCGCCGCCGCCCATGCCATCGCTGCCCAGGTCGCCCTCGGCCACGCCGCCTTCGAGGATGCCCTCGATGTAGTTGGTCTCGCCGCCTTCCTTGAGCTTTTCGACCACGCGGTGCACTTCATCGTCGGAGACAAAGGCGCCGTGGACGCGGATCGGCACGCCGGTGCCCGGCGCGAGGTAGAGCATGTCGCCCATGCCGAGCAGCGCTTCCGCGCCCTGCTGGTCGAGGATGGTGCGCGAATCGATCTTGCTGCTGACCTGGAAGGCGATGCGGGTTGGCACGTTGGCCTTGATCAGCCCGGTAATCACGTCGACCGACGGGCGCTGCGTGGCCAGCACCAGGTGGATGCCTGCGGCGCGGGCCTTCTGCGCGATGCGCGCGATCAGCTCTTCCACCTTCTTGCCCACCACCATCATCAGGTCGGCCAGCTCGTCGATGACGATCACGATCATCGGCAGCTTTTCGAGCGGCTCTGGCGCGTCCGGGGTCAGGCTGAACGGATTGGGGAGCTTTTCCTCGCGCGCCGCGGCTTCGTCGATCTTCTTGTTGTAGCCGGCCAGGTTGCGCACGCCCAGCTTGCTCATCAGCTTGTAGCGCCGCTCCATCTCGCCGACCGCCCAGTTCAGGGCGTTGCCGGCCTGGCGCATATCCGTCACCACCGGGCACAGCAGGTGCGGGATGCCTTCGTAGACGCTCATTTCGAGCATTTTCGGATCGATCAGGATCAGCCGCACCTGCTCGGCCTTGGCCTTGTAGAGCAGCGACAGGATCATGGCGTTGATGCCCACCGACTTGCCGGAGCCGGTGGTGCCGGCCACCATGCAGTGCGGCATCTTGGCGAGATCCGCCACCATGGGCTTGCCGGCGATGTCCTTGCCCAGCGCCATGGTGAGATTGGATGCGCTCTCGTTGTAGACCTGCGAGCCGAGGATCTCGGACAGCCGCACCGTCTGGCGCTTGGGGTTGGGCAGTTCCAGCCCCATGTAGACCTTGCCGGGTATGGTTTCCACCACCCGGATGGAGACCAGCGACAGCGAACGCGCCAGGTCGCGCGCCAGGTTGACCACCTGGCTGCCCTTGACGCCGGTGGCCGGCTCGATCTCGTAGCGGGTGATAACCGGGCCCGGGTAGGCCGCCACCACCTTGACCTCGACGCCAAAGTCCTTGAGCTTCTTCTCGATCAGGCGCGAGGTGAATTCCAGCGTTTCCGCGCTCACCGTTTCCTGGTGGGTCGGGATGGGGTCCAGCAGCGCCAACGGCGGCAGGTCGGAGTCCTGGATATCGGCGAACAGCGGCTGCTGCTTCTCGCGCTCCACGCGCTCGTGCTTGGGCACCGCCTGCGGCCGCACGATCTGCACCGGCGCGGCTTCCTCGATCTTGACCCGCTGCACCTCCACGGTTTCGGTGCGCACGACCTTGGCCGCCTCGCCGATGATGCGGTCCTGCTTGCTCTCCCGGCGCGCCTTGAAGCCGAGGAAGAGCGTCTCGACGAAGCCGCCCACGTGCTCGGCCACCGACAGCCACGAGAAATGGAAGAACAGCGACAGGCCGATGGCCAGCGTCAGCAAGAGCAGCAGCGTGGCGCCGGTAAAGCCCAGCGCCATCTGCATCCAGCCGCCCAGCAGGTCGCCCAGCACGCCACCGGGGGCGCGCGGCAGCGCGGCGCGCAGCGGGTACATGCGGATGGCTTCCAGCCCCATGCTGGCGATCAGCGACAGGCCAAAGCCGATCCAGCTCACCACCAGGCCCTGCCGGGCCTCGCCGGTGCGCTCGGGCAGCTCGGCGGTCAGCGCGCGCCAGCCGCGCCAGCAGCGGCGCACCAGCAGCACGGCCCACCAGTAGGCCGAGAAGCCGAAGACGAAGAACAGCACGTCGGCCATCCAGGCGCCCACGCGGCCGCCGAGGTTGTGGATGTCGGCTACCTGGTTGGCGTGCGACCAGCCGGGGTCCGCCTTGCTGTAGCTGGCCAGGATGCAGACGAAGGCCAGTGTGACCGCCAGCAACAGGAACCAGCGCACTTCGCCCAGCAGCTTGCCGATGCGCGAGGGCAGCGCGGAAGGATCGGTACGTGTTGTGGTAGTAGCTCGGGCCATGCCTTGGGTCTGGGTTGCCGTTTGAAGAGGGTGGTGGCGGCCATTTTAACCTTGGCCGGGGCTATCGCTCTCATTGGAATTTGCAACAGTGAGCAAACGCCGGTCCACTTATAATGCTGGTTTCGATTCACGCTAGTGCGCATCAAGGCGCACCAGCCTTAGGAAAGCATCATGGCCAAACACGCAAAAGTGCTGATTCTCGGTTCCGGCCCCGCCGGCTATACCGCCGCCGTCTACGCGGCCCGCGCCAACCTGCAGCCGGTGCTGATCACCGGTCTGGCCCAGGGTGGCCAGCTGATGACCACCACCGACGTGGAAAACTGGCCCGCCGACGCCAACGGCGTGCAAGGCCCGGAACTGATGCAGCGCTTCCTGGAGCATGCCGAGCGCTTCAATACCGAAATCATCTTCGATCACATCCATACGGCCAAGCTGACCGAACGCCCGATCCGCCTGGTTGGCGATGCCGGTGAATACACCTGCGATTCGCTGATCATCGCCACCGGCGCCTCGGCCCAGTACCTTGGCCTGCAGTCGGAAGAGCTGTTCATGGGCCGCGGCGTGTCGGCCTGCGCCACCTGCGACGGGTTCTTCTACAAGAACCAGGAAGTGGCCGTGGTCGGCGGCGGCAACACCGCGGTGGAGGAAGCGCTCTACCTGTCGCATATCGCCAGCAAGGTCACCCTGATCCACCGCCGCGACAAGTTCCGCGCCGAGCCGATCCTGGTCGACCGCCTGCTCCAGCGCGAGAAGGAAGGCCGTATCGCAATCCGCTACAACACCGTGCTGGACGAGGTGGTGGGCGACGAATCGGGCGTGACCGGCATCAAGTTGCGCGATGCCCAGGGCGATAAGACCGAAGAGCTCAAGCTGGCGGGCGTGTTCATCGCCATCGGCCACAAGCCCAATACCGACCTGTTCGAAGGCCAGCTCGACATGAAAAACGGCTACATCGTGACCAAGACCGGCTTGGCCGGCGATGCCACGGCCACCAGCATCCCGGGCGTGTTCGCTGCCGGCGACGTGCAGGACCACATCTATCGCCAGGCGATCACCAGCGCCGGCACGGGCTGCATGGCAGCGCTGGATGCGCAGCGTTACGTGGAAGCCCTGCAGTAAAGAGACTAAGGCTGCTGACAAACCTGTAGCATCAGCCGAAGCCGCCGAACAGGCCAAAGCCGCGCGCCATGACGACGGCTGTCTCCCTCTCCCCTCAGGGGGAGAGGGGAGCACGACAACGCAGAGCCGGCTTTGTCGGCAAGCTGAGACAAAGGCCTGCCCTGCCCACCCTATAATCACGCCGAGCACCCCGGAGAGACTCCATGACGCACGGCGCCAAGAAATCCGCCAAACCCGCCAGCCAGCCCAAGCGTTTCGGCCTGACCGACCTGTCCGGCCTGCGCGACTCCCTCAAGGCCGACACCGAGCGGCGTGAAGCCGAGCGCCGCGCGGCGGACGAAGCGGCGCAGCGCGCCCGCGAAGAGGCCGACGTATTCCGCAGCAGCGTAGGCAACGTCAACACCCTGCGCGACCGCAACCGCGTCAACCCCGCCCCGCGCCACCCCGCGCCCGTGCCGGTACAAACCCAGCTGGACGACAAAGCCGTGCTGGCCGCGTCGCTTTCCGACGAGTTCGACGTCGAAAGCCTGCTGGATACTGATGAAACCCTGTCGTTCCGCCGCCCCGGCATCGGCATGGACGTAGTCAGGAAACTGCGCCGCGGCGAATGGGTGCCCCAGGACAAGATCGACCTGCACGGCCTGCGCAGCGACGAAGCGCGCGAGGCGCTGGCCGAGTTCGTGCGGCGCTCGGTCAAGCGTGGCGTGCGCTGCGTGCGCGTGATCCACGGCAAGGGCAACGGCTCGCCGGACAAGACGCCCGTGCTCAAGGGCAAGGTGCGCAGCTGGCTGGTACAGAAGGAAGAAGTGCTGGCCTTCGTGCAGGCACGTGGCGCCGAGGGTGGCGCCGGCGCGTTGATGGTGCTGCTGCGCCAGCCGCACGCCTGAGACGGCGCGCACGATGCATCTGCCGCTCGATCTCCTGATGGGGCGGCTGCCCCTGATCCTGCATGTCATGGAAGTGGTGGGCGTGCTCGCCTTTGCCGTCTCCGGCGTGGTCGATGCGCGCAAGCAGCGCTTCGATGCCGTGGGCACTTTCGTGGTGGCGTTCGCCACCGCCTTCGGCGGCGGCACGGTGCGCGACGTGCTGCTGGACCGCCGCCCCTTCTACTGGGTCGACCACGAAGGCTATGTGATCCTGATCTTCGTGATGTCGCTCGGCGCGTCGTTCGTGCTGCGCGTGGTCAGCCGGGTAGCGTCCGAGCGCACCATGATCACGGCCGATGCAATCGGCCTGGGGCTGTTTTCCGTCACCGGCACATCGCTCGCGCTGGTGGCGCAGATGACCCCGACCGTGGCGGTCATGATGGGCATCATCTCTTCGGTGTTCGGCGGCGTGGTGCGCGACGTGCTGTGCAACGAGGTGCCGATGATCCTGCGTGACCGCTCGCCTTATGCCACCTGCGCTTTTGTCGGCTGCTGGGTCTATGTTGGCCTGACCTGGATGCGGGCCGAGCAGGAACTGGCCCTGCTGGCGGGCGCCATCACCATCACGGCGGCGCGCCTGCTGAGCGTGCGCTTCGGCTGGAAGCTGCCGAGCTAGGCAGTGCCGAGCCGGGCAACAACGCCCGCGGCAATCCCGGCGCCCCCTCCCGTGGGACCGCCAGAATTGCCCGCCGGCGCTTGAACGCTAAAAAAGCCTGAACGCTTAAACGGCGGCTTCGTCCTGCTCGCCCGTACGGATACGGATCACGCGCTCGATCTCGGTCACGAAGATCTTGCCGTCGCCGATCTTGCCCGTGTGCGCTGCCTTGACGATGGCATCCAGCACGGTGTCGAGCTGGTTCTCGGCAACCACGACCTCGATCTTGATCTTGGGCAGGAAGTCGACCACATATTCCGCGCCGCGATACAGCTCGGTATGCCCCTTCTGGCGGCCAAAACCCTTCACCTCGGTTACCGTCAGGCCGGTCACGCCGACGTCAGCCAGCGCCTCGCGCACTTCGTCCAGCTTGAACGGTTTGATGATGGCGGTAATCTGCTTCATATTGGCCCCTTATATAGTCGTTGGTTAGTGAGAGATTTTAGCCTGCCTGCCAGCGGCCGGATGTGGCCTGCCGCACCGCGCCATTTCCGGTAGACTCAACCGTCGCCCCACCCGCCTCCCGCGGGCGCGGCGCGATCAGCCGTATCGCCCGTATCGGCCGTATCGGCCACGCCGGAACAAGGGCCTGCCCAAGGGCAGCGCCAATGATGAGCGAATCTAGCGCAATGCAGTCTGAATCTTTCAAGCCCGGCTCCGACCAGCCTGATGCGGCCACCCCAGGGGCGGCTGCGGCACAAGGCGGACAGGAACACGAGCGGATGGAGAATTATCGCACGCAGATCGTTTTCGATCTGTCCGAGCTGCCCGAAGCCGAATGGGACGCCTTGGTGGCGGCCCAGCCCGGGGCCACGCCGTTCTTGCGCCACGCCTTCCTGCATGCCATGCATGCCAGCGGCAGCGCCTGCGACGAGACCGGCTGGAGCCCGCGCTACCTGACGCTGTGGGCGCCGCGCGCCGAGGGTGGCGAGCGCCTTGCGGCGGCCATGCCGCTGTACGCGAAGTCGCACTCTTATGGGGAGTACGTGTTCGACTGGGCCTGGGCCGACGCCTACGCGCAGCATCGCCTGCCCTACTACCCCAAGCTGCTGTCCGCGCTTCCCTTCACGCCCGTACAGGGCGCGCGGCTGCTGGCCGAGGACGAAGACGCGCGCGGCTACCTGCTGCAATGTGCGCTGGCGCTGGCGGAACAAAGCCAGTTGTCTTCCCTGCACGTGCTGTTTCCCGACGAGCATGAGGCCGAGCTGATGCAAGACGCCGGCATGCTGATGCGCCACGGCGTGCAGTTCCACTGGACCAACCCGGGCTATGAGAGCTTCGAAGCGTTCCTAGCCACGCTCTCGCAAAAGAAACGCAAGAACATTCGCGCCGAACGGCGCCGCGTGGCCGACGCCGGCATCACCTTCCGGCAACTGCGTGGCCCCGAAATCGGCGAGGCGCAATGGCGCTTTTTCAACCGCTGCTACCGGCAGACGTACCGCGAACACCATTCGACGCCCTACCTGAACCTGGATTTCTTCCAGCGCATCGGCGCCGCCATGCCGGAGAACCTGCTGCTGGTGGTGGCCGAGCGTGCCGGCCAGCCGATCGCCGCATCGCTGGTGGTCTACGACGACAACCCGGCGCGCAGCACCCTGTTCGGGCGCTACTGGGGCGCGCTCGAGCACCACCCCTGCCTGCATTTCGAGACGGCTTACTACCAGCCGCTGGAGTTCTGCATAGCCCAGGGCATCCGCACCTTCGAAGGCGGCGCCCAGGGCGAGCACAAGATGGCGCGGGGCTTCCTGCCGGTGGCGACCCGCTCCGCCCACTGGCTGGCGCATCCGTCCTTTGCCGATGCCGTGGAACGCTTCCTGGTGCGCGAGCGCCAGGGCATCGACGCCTACCTGGACGAACTCAACGACCGCACGCCGTTTGCACGCAGCTAAGGCCAGCTTGGCGCATCACCGCCACATGCGACGCAGCGTGTTATCGCCCAGCATGTAGTGGTGGAACAGCGCGGCGATGGCATGCAGCCCGATCACCGTGTAGAAGGCGGTGCCCAGCGTGCCGTGGATTTCCTCGAGGATGTCTTTCAGGTCCCGGCTTTGCGCCACCAGCGCGGGCAGTTCGACGCCAAGCCCCGGCACCGTCAGCAGGTGGCCGCCGGCGTTGAGGGCCAGCAGGCCCAGCACGGGCTGCGCGAAGATGAACAGATAGAGCACAAGGTGCATGGCACTGCCCAGCAGCTGTATCCAGCGCGGACCAGGCTCGGGGGCCGGTGCGCCGCGCACCAGGCGCCACAGCAGGCGCGGCACGGCCAGGACGAACACCAGGGCCCCAGCCCAAGTGTGCACTGACATCGACAAGGCTTGGGAGGCGCTGCGCTCGGGCAGAAAGCCCTCCAACTCGATCGCGCTGTACGCAGTGGCAATCAGCAGGACCACCGCCCAGTGGAAGAACACCGCCGGGCCGGAATAACGCGCCATGGTGGACGGCGTCGAAAAGGTAGCGGACATGGGGAATTGGCAGTCTGCCTGCCTGGTTGTTCTGTGATTGAAGCTTAACGCACCGGCTTTATGGCATCTTTGGTTTCCATCAAGCCTGGCGCAACAAAAAACCCCGCCGCAGCGGGGTTATTCAGCATCGGTTCAGCCACGCGCCGGAATCCGGCATGACTGAGCGCGAAAGCGGATGCTTACTTGGTGTAGTTCGCCACGCCGTCGGTGATTTCCTTGTGGGCTTCTTCAATGCCGGCCCAGCCTTCGACCTTGACCCACTTGCCTGCCTCGAGTGCCTTGTAGTTCTCAAAGAAGTGCTTGATCTGGTCCAGCAGGTTCTGCGGCACATCCGACAGGCCCTTCATGAAGGCGGTGGCCGGCGACAGCTTGTCCAGCGGCACGGCGATCAGCTTGGCATCCACGCCCGACTCGTCGGTCATCTTGAGCATGCCCAGCGCGCGGCAACGCACCACTGCACCAGCCAGGATCGGGAACGGCGAGAGCACCAGCACGTCGACGGGGTCGCCATCGCCCGACAGGGTCTGGGGAATGAAGCCGTAGTTGGCCGGGTAGCGCATGCCGGTGCCGATGAAACGGTCGACGAAGAGCAGGCCGGTTTCCTTGTCGGCTTCGTACTTCACCGGATCGCTCTGGGCGGAGATTTCGATGATGACGTTGAAATCGTTCGGGATGTCCTTGCCGGGGGAAACGAGGTTGAAGCTCATGCTTGCTCTCCAGATGCCTGTGTTTGAGGATGGCGGGCATTATAGCGGTTCGAAGCTGACCCAGGCCTGACGTTCGCGTGCCTTGCACGCCGCGCGCGGTGAGTGATAATGACGAATTGTCCGACAGACGCATCGACAGGCGCATTGCCCGCCACAACCAGGCAGTCGCATCCAGCCGGAGCCATTCCAATGCACGCCCAGCACTTCGTTGCCAACCGCCTGATCGCGCCGGACTCCGGCTTGCGCATCAAGGTATTCGACCCCTCCAGCGGCGAGCCTTTCGCCGAAATCGCCCGCGGCAACGCGGTCGACATCAACGTGGCCGTCCACGCAGCCCGCCAGGCCGCCGAAGGCGCCTGGGGCGCAATGGCGCCCGCCGAGCGCTCCCGCCTGCTCAACCGCGTGGCGCTCACCCTCATCGAGCACGAAGCCGAACTCGCCGCGCTGGAAGCGCGCGACACCGGCAAGCCCTTGCGCCAGGCCACCGCCGACGCGCGCGCCGTGGCGCGCTACTTCGAGTTCTATGCCGGCGCGGTCGACAAGCTGCACGGCCAGACCATCCCTTACCAGCCCGGCTTTACCGTACTGACAGTGCGCGAGCCGCATGGCGTGACCGGCCACATCATCCCGTGGAACTACCCGCTGCAGATCTTCGGGCGCAGCGTGGGCGCGGCGCTGGCCACGGGCAATGCCTGCGTGGTCAAGCCCGCCGAAGACGCCTGCCTGTCGCTGCTGCGCGTGGCGGAACTGGCGGCCGACGCCGGCCTGCCCGAAGGCACGCTGAACATCGTCACCGGCTATGGCCATGAGGCTGGCGCCGCGCTGGCGCGCCACGCCGGCATCAACCACATCTCCTTCACCGGCTCGCCGCAGACCGGCAAGCTGATCGCGCAGATGGCGGCCGAGAACCACGTGCCGGTCACGCTGGAGCTTGGCGGCAAGTCGCCCCAGATCGTATTTGCCGACGCCGACCTCGACGCGCTGGTGCCGGTCATCGTCAACGGCATCGTGCAGAACGCGGGCCAGACCTGCTCGGCCGGCAGCCGCGTGCTGGTGGAACGCCCTCTCTACAACGCCGTGCTCGACCGCCTTGCCACGGTGTTCGAATCCTTGCGCGTAGGGCCGTCCGAGCTGGACCTGGAATGCGGCCCGCTGATCAACCGCAAGCAGCAGCAGCGGGTCTGGGACTTCGTCTCCGACGCGCAGCACGCCGGCATTACCGCCATGGCGCAAGGCCAGATCGTCGCGGAAGCGCCGGAGTCCGGCTATTACCAGGTGCCGATGCTGTTCCGCGACGTGCCGCCCACGCACCGGCTTGCGCAGGAAGAAGTGTTTGGCCCGCTGCTGGCGGCCACGCCGTTCGACACCGAGGCCGAAGCCATCGCGCTCGCCAACGGCACGCCCTACGGCCTGGTCGCCGGCATCTGGACCCGCGATGGCGCGCGCCAGCTGCGCCTGGCGCACAAGCTGCGCGCCGGCCAGGTCTTTATCAACAACTACGGTGCCGGCGGCGGGGTAGAGCTACCTTTTGGCGGCAGCGGGCAGTCCGGCTACGGCCGCGAGAAGGGCTTCGAAGCCCTGTACGGATTCACCACACTGAAAACCATCGCAATTCAACATGGGTAATATCAACTTCCTGTCCGTCGCCTTCGCCATTTTCTTCTTCTGGATGGCGTGGCACGTCAGAAACAAACGTGCCACCAACCCCTCGGCCATGCCCCGCCTGCAAGTCTTCAAGCGCAAATGGGGCGACAGCGTGGGCGACCGCGTGCACTGGTGCCTCTACGTGGCGCTGCCCTTCCTGCTGGCGCTGATGATGGTCGCCAACGCGCTGCGCGGACGCGGCCCGTTCTCCCACTAGGAACATGCCAGGACATTTTCCTGGGCGCCGCATGCGGCAAGCGGCGCCCACCCAGCGGTATCGTGCAACCCAAAAAAACAGATCCATGTAGATCTACAGACCCAAGAGGAGACCGCATGACAACGACCGCAGTACACTCCGGCGTGGCCGATCCCGCGTTCGAGGACGCCACCTACCGCAAGGTGACCTTGCGCCTGGTGCCATTCCTTTTGCTTTGCTACGTGGTGGCGTACCTGGACCGCGTCAACGTAGGCTTCGCCAAGCTGCAGATGCTCGGCGACCTGAAGTTCAGCGAGACCATCTACGGCCTCGGCGCGGGCATCTTCTTCATCGGCTACTTCCTGTTCGAAGTGCCCAGCAACGTGATCCTGCACAAGGTCGGCGCGCGCATCTGGATCGCGCGGATCATGATCACCTGGGGCGTGATCTCGGCGGCGATGATGTTCGTCACCACGCCGACCATGTTCTACGTGCTGCGCTTCCTGCTAGGGATTGCCGAGGCCGGCTTCTTCCCCGGCATCATCCTCTACCTGACCTACTGGTACCCGTCTCACCGGCGCGGGCGCACCACCACCTTCTTCATGACCGCGATCGCGCTCTCCGGCGTGATCGGCGGCCCGCTGTCGGGCTGGATGATGCAATCGTTCGACGGCCGCAACGGCTGGTCCGGCTGGCAATGGATGTTCCTGCTCGAAGGCATCCCGTCGGTGCTGGTAGGGCTGGTGGTGCTGGCCTACCTGGACGACCGCATCGTCCACGCCAAGTGGCTGAACAACGAAGAGAAAGCGCTGCTCCAGCGCAATATCGCCGCCGAGGACATGCACAAGGAAGACGCGCCCATCGGCAAGGTGCTGTCCAGCCCGCGCGTGTGGCTGATGAGCGCGATCTACTTCAGCTTCGTGATGGGCCTGTACGGCGTGAGCTTCTGGCTGCCCACCATCATCAAGCAGACCGGCGTGAAGAGCCCGCTGGACATCGGCTTGCTTACCGCCATTCCCTACGGCTGCGCGGTGGTCGGCATGGTGCTGGTGGCCTACAGCGCCGACCGCACCCGCGAACGCCGCTGGCATATCGCCGTTCCCGCGCTGCTGGGTGCCGTTGGCCTGGTGCTGTCGG
The DNA here is from genome assembly GCF_054589115.1 of Cupriavidus sp. 8B. Classification (NCBI taxonomy): domain Bacteria; kingdom Pseudomonadati; phylum Pseudomonadota; class Betaproteobacteria; order Burkholderiales; family Burkholderiaceae; genus Cupriavidus; species Cupriavidus sp. 8B. Next base: position 102,976 of record NZ_BAAILO010000172.1, read on the forward strand.
TGCAATGGCACAACAATACCGTGCTGGCACTGCTCGGCCTGACGCTGGCCACCATCGGCATCCTGACCACCCTGCCCCTGTTCTGGAGCCTGCCGACGGCATTCCTGGCAGGCACGGGCGCGGCCGCGGGGATTGCGCTGATCAACTCGCTGGGGAACCTGGCCGGGTTTATCAGCCCCTACGCCGTAGGCTGGCTGAAGGACCTGACGCAGAGCACGGACTCCGGGATGTACCTGCTCGCAGCCTGTCTGGTGGTGGGTGCGGCACTGACACTTTCGGTGCCGGCGCGGATGGTGAACAAGTAAGAGAACGAGGGCGAGCGCCACATCGAGCGCCCGCCCTCTCCCCCAGCCCCTCTTCCGCAGGCGGGAGAGGGGAGCCAACCAGCGGCAAGATCAACCAACTGGTGTAGCCGTGATTCCCGCCCAAGGGGCGGGAATCACCCACGCGCGATGCGAAGCGAGCCGTCAAGGTTTACCTAGGCCGTATGGGGCGCCTCGGGATTCGGCGAAAAGAGCGGAAAAGAGGGACCCGTGTCTGAGTATCGCCTTAAGGCGATGCGAGTTTGGGTCCCGGCCGCTCTTTTCGTCGAATCCCGAGGGGG
>NZ_BAAILO010000173.1:0-3969 GCF_054589115.1 Cupriavidus sp. 8B
AGTATCAGCAGGGCGAACTGGCCGGCTATGAGGTCCGCGAATACCTACTAGAGAAATGGGGCCGGCAGTGCGCGTACTGCGATGCCCGCGATATGCGGCGTGTGTTGGGGTGGTCGACTCAGTTTCAGACTGGCAAAAGCCCACGTTGGCTATCAAGTGCTCGGGCCGTGGCGCTTACCAGCGCACGCGACTCACCGCATCAGGCTTCCCGCGCGGCTATTTGATGCGCAGCAAGCGGGCATTCGGTTTCCAGACCAGTGATATGGTGCGAGCCGATGTCCCGTCCGGAAAGAAGGTCGGTAGGCATATTGGGCGGCTGGCGATTCGCGCCACCGGATCCTTCAACATTCAGACCGTCTATGGGGTCGTCCAAGGCGTTTCTCACCGCTACTGCAAGATCATTCAGCGCGGCGATGGATATGGTTATTCACTCGTAGCGCAATCCACGAAGGAGAGCGGGCACAGGGGCGACGCTTCGCGTCGCGCGCTATCCCTCACCGGCCTGAAGGCCGATGTTTCCCGCGCGAACTGATGAAGTTGACTGGCATTGGCCTTTACACCATCCATGAAGCTGCGAGGCTCACCGGCATCCCCGTGCGCGACCTGCGGCGCTGGCTAGACGGCTATGCATATCGGGACAAGACGACCCGGCGTGCGGTTCCGGTTGCTCCACTTTGGGAGTCCGAACTGGCGGAAGCGGACGTGGATGGCATCAGTTTTCATGATTTGCTGGAAGCCCGATTCGTCCGAGCGTTTCGCCAGCACGGCGTCAGCCTGCAAACGATTCGCTTGGCCAGCCGCAAGGCACGCGAGCTTTTTGCCCTGCCGCATCCCTTTACCTCCCGTCGGTTTCAGACGGACGGCCGCACGATCTTCGCGTCGACCATGCAGGAATCTGGTGAGACTGAGCTGCTGGACTTGGTGAAAAGCCAGTACGCGTTTCAGAAGATCATCGAGCCCTCTTTGTATCGTGGCATCGAATTCGGTGCGGACGATGCCGCTGCACGCTGGTACCCGACGCTGCGCAGCAAAGCCGTGGTATTGGATCCTGAAATCGCCTTCGGCAAGCCCATTGTCACCGATGGCGCCATCAGAACTTCGATCCTCGCCGAGGCATTCCAGGCTGAAGGCGACAAGCAGCTTGTTGCCAGGTTGTATGAAGTGCCTGTTGCCTCGGTGGAGGCAGCAGTCGCCTTTGAAGAACGCCTGGTAGCGTGAAATTCTTCGCTGACAACAATCTCTCTCCGGCGCTGGCACGGGCTCTCCACTCGCTTTCCGAACCATAAGGGCACTCCGTTGCTCCTTTGCGAGACCGCTTCCCACAAGACACAACGGATGCAGCCTGGATCGACGCTCTCTCGCAAGAAGGTGGATGGGCGGTCATCACGCACGACAAGCTGAACAAGGGCCTCGAGCGAGAGGCATTGCGCCGTGCGGGGCTGATTGTCTTCTTTCTCGACAAAAGCTGGTCAAACCATAGGTTCTGGGACATTGCGCACAATCTGGTGCGGTGGTGGCCACGGATCATCGAGCAATCTGAAGGTATCAAAGGCGGTGCCGCCTTCAGGCTTCCCTTCAACTTCTCAGGCAAAGGGCAGTTCGAACAAGTCAAGCTCTAGTACTGCAGCGATAGGCGCCGTCGCCGCACCACCCACCCAACAAAAAGCCCCGCCGGGCCATCAACCCGCGGGGCTTCCCGGATAAAAGCGGCAGCTCACGCCAACCGCTCTCGCAAGCACCAACACCCTCAATCCGTCCCATACCTCGGATTCCTAGGCCCATACAAGATGCTGCCCGGACGCCCGGCCGACAACAGCCGCGCGCTTGTCACGCCCGCCACGGGATGGCCGGCTTCGGTGACACTGTTCAGCACCTGCTTGACCGCTGCCGTGATCAGCGCGCCGATCAGCCCGCCGCCGGCATTGTTGTTGCCTTCGTTGTTGGAGGCCGATGCGCTGCCGCTCCACAGGGTGGCCCCGGTCTTCAGGTCGACCAGCCTGGCGCTGGCGGTGACGACGGTCGCACTGCTGATGACCATGTACGACGTGCCATACTTCGATACGGTGATATAGAGCGCAGCGTCGGCGCCGAAGATCTCGCGCAGCTTGGCCGGCGGGACCTGGTGGATGTCGCCGGCGGTGGTCATGCCGTTCTGCTTGAACGTCTCGTCCACGAGCGTGACGGGCAGCACGTAGTAGCCGGATTCGGCGAGGGGATAGGTGACCTGGGACAACATGCTGTAGGTCGCCTTCACATCGGGCGATTCATTCAGGGGCGGCAGTACCACGATCGAGCGCGGGCGGCTTTCCTTGAAGGCGCTGTAGTCGACGTTCTGCCGGGGCGCGGCGCAGCCGGCTGCAAGCACGGCGACCGCCATGGCGGCGAATAGCCGTTTGAATAGAGACATCATTTCTTTTCCTCTCCCCGCTTGACGTTCTTCATCAGGAAATCGACGTAAGCTGCCGACTCGGGGAACAAGGTCTTCTCGGTCTGGAATTCCTGCGCCATCTGGTCGTCCTTGCCGATGCCGGCATACAGCAAGCCCAGGTGGGCATGGTAGCCCGGTGGTGGCGTAGCGCCTGCGGCCGTGATTTTCTGCATGTCGCGCTCGAGCGCTTCGATCTGCGCCTGCTTCGGCTCACCCTTGAAGTACTCATAGACCTGCGGCTGGTAGCTTTCCCACTGATACAGGGTCTTGGGCGCCGTGCAGCCCGCCAGCAGAATGGTTCCCGTCAAGGCCAGCGCAGCTGGGCGCAAAGGCCGATACATCTTTTTCTTTTTCACTTCTTCTCCTCTTCAACAAACCCGCATTACGGATTGCCCGGCTTCCACGCGCCGCTTTCGATGCCGGTGATCAGGCTGGTGACGGCCTCGCGCATGGCCAGGTCGAGCACCTTGCCGTTGAGCGTGGAGTCGTAGCTAGACGTGCCGCCAAATCCGACGACCTCCCGCGTGGACAGCGCGTACTCGCCGGCGCCCTGGGCGGAGAAGACGACCTCGGAGGTGGCGATGTTGACCACGTTGAGCGCGACCTTGGCGTAGGCGACCTGCGACTTGCCTCGGCCGAGAATGCCAAAGAGTTGCTGGTCGCCAACTTCCTTGCGCCCGAATTCGGTCACGTCGCCAGTGACGACGTAGTCGGCGCCCTTCAGGCGCTGTGCCTGGCTCTTGATCGCGGCTTCGCGCTTGATCTCTTCCATGTTGTCGCGATCAAGCACGTTGAAGCGGTTGGTCTGCTGCAAATGCGTGATCAGCACGGTCTTGGCCTGGCCACCCAGCCGGTCGACGCCATCGGAAAACACGCCTCGCATATAGCTCGAACGGTTATCGAACTTGCCAACGGCAATCGGGGTCCGCACGCCGGCATAGGGACGGCTGGCGCTCTCCACCTTCTGCACCGGCAGGGCGGTCGATGTCTCCGTGGCGCACCCGCCGAGCATGGCGAGCAACACCGTTGCCCCTACCAGAGGGATTGCGGTCGCTTTTTTCACTAAGATTTCTCCTACTAGTCGCGGGTCATGAAGCAAAAGATTTCCGCGCGCTTGGAAGCGGCCACGGAAATCCGGATACCGAATTTGTTATCGACCGCCGGGGACACATCCAACACCCCCCTTTGGTTGGATGTACAAAGCTTGGGGGGCCACCGAGTCCCGGACTTGCCAGGCCCATCGCAGGCTCACCCCCTGGTGTACTAGAGACTACTGGAATATTTGCAAGGTAAATCCAACAAATGTCATTGGAATTAAACAGGCGCAAGGACAGCGGCGTAGCCAGCGCCCGCCCTCTCCCCCGGCCCCTCTCCCACAAGTGGGAGAGGGGAGCCAACCAGCGGGAGAGTAAAAGCATCACTCGGTGTAGCCGTGATTTCCGCCCCCAGGCGGAAATCACCCAAGCGCGATGCGAAGCGAGCCGTCAAGGTTTGAATCTCCCGTTATGCGGCGAGGAGTCTTTCGCCGCATCCGGGTCGCC
>NZ_BAAILO010000174.1:0-5925 GCF_054589115.1 Cupriavidus sp. 8B
GTGCGACCGGATCGCGCTAAGCCACGTCCACCTCGCCACAAACCTCATCGACATGCCGCCTACAAGGCATGCTGAGGCTTAACTTGGGTGGATTGATGTGCAACCCACGTCACCGCCGCACTTTCGTCGCCTCCAACGGGATCAATCTCCATCGCAACATCAAGGTCGCTATCGACACGCTGCATACCCTTCAGCCGGCTACCGAATATCCACGGTCGCCGGACGTGAGGCTGGCTCTCCGCCCAGGAGCGAAGCGTATTAATCACACCGAACAGCGCATCCTCGATCATCTACTTTTCCGATTTCTGTGGCACCCCTGGCAGTGAGCACTACCGCCCTCAGCGGCCGCAGTAGGCACAACCGCCTTGCAACGGGCCGAAGTTCATGGTCGTCGCCTTCTGTACAGTGCGGGATTCATTGAGGTGCTCGAGCGCGATCTGGTCACGCCTTGGTTTGTCAGCGTTCTGATACTCATTGATCAGCTTCACCGCTGCTTCCCGCTCAGCATCCGTCAGACTGACCCACACCGCCAAGACACGCTTTGCTTTCTCACTCATCTTAAGGTTCCCTAGAAAATTAACCACACGTCGCGCACTTGGCGCGCCGCCATACTGACATTGATGCGGGCTGGACCCGACACGTTGCGCACGCGCGCTGATATTGAATTAGGCTCGCACGCATCATTCTGCGCCTATCCTTGGCCGAGACATCCTGACCAATATCCTTCTGCTCCTGTTTGCGATCCGCCTCCAGCAGGGTCTTGAACCGTTCTTCGGCATCGCGACCCTTGAATCTGCGCAAGTCTTCCCAGGAATTCTTGAGCTCCGTATTCACCCTGCGAGAGTGCTCCGATGCCGCCAGTCTTTCCTCCCATCGGAACACCAGCGACCACAACGTCATCACAAAGAGCGGAATGCTAAGCCCGCCACTCACTTTCACCACCGTGGACAGTCGGACGGGGTCACTGAATGTCATCGCAATACCGCCAACACTGAGCGGAACGGCCAAGGACAGAAAGCTGAGAATACGCAGACAGTATCTCAGCCCTCTTGCGCGCCCTTCAAACAGAAAGGCGGTGCCGTAGGCATAGATTTCCTTCTCAAGACATTGCTGTTCTAAATTCTGCTTTGTCATCGCTGGGAGATTTCGATAGTCTTGATCATCAGCCGCACCGCATACTAATTCCACACGCCTGCAGGCTTTTCCTGTGTCGACGTCTACTAACGGCTATTCGAGGATGGTTTGAAGACGGGCGAGCGCATCTTCTACAACCTCGGCGGGTGCCCGTTCGATCTTCCTCGCACCGCGAGCCTCAAGGTCCAGCGTGCGCACCATGTTCACCAGCGCGACACCTTGGGTCTCCGTCCCAGCACCAGACAGCGGAACAGCAAAACCAGCGAAGCGCGCGAAATCGCCTCCCTGCGTAATCGGTGCAACCAGGGCAACACCCAGAGCGTTGAATGCTGCCGGTGAAAGCACAAGCGCAGGACGGAAATCCCCCTGCTGCTCACGCCCCTCCGTTGGGTTCAAGCTCACTCGCACAATGTCACCCCGGTCAAACTTGGCGCGCCTCACCATACTTCGCGCCCCACCGGTTTGACCCCGCTCCAATCGCCCAGCCCCTCAGGGGTCGGCGCCTTGGGGTCGCACTGAGCAACCAACTCATCGAGTGAATACTTGTGCCGAGCGGGCTTAAGCATGACGCCGTCCGGGCGCACATCGACAGACAGCTTGTCTCCCAATGCCACCTTGAGTTGTTCAAGCAAGGTTGTGGGCAGGCGCACGGCCGCGCTGTTGCCCCATTTTTGAATTGACAGTTCCATCTCGGCACTCCTATTGCGTAGATCCATTGTAGATACACAGACGCAGAACGTCAAGATACTGTTTATACATTGTAGCTACTAAAGGGCACCACCAAGTGCTGCCGCCGCCTCTCGAAGCTCCTTGTTTGAAACTTCCAGATACGGCGCAATGTGGTCCAGTTCGGCATGCCCCAACAACGTTTGCACAGTTTCGAGCCAGTGCCCCTGTGCGAGGAGTCGGCTGGCAAACGTTCGGCGGCCAGAGTGGCTGCTGTAGCCGGAGCCAAAGCCCGCCGCACGGTACAGGCCTGTAACGTAGCTCTGCAGACTGTCGGCCGCCAGGTACTCGACCGGGTCGCCGGCATCGTTGATGCGACGCTTGACACTTAGCTCGTACCGACCGCCCTTGTGCGTCAGGATCAGACACGTCTCTGGCATCAGGCCCCGCCACGTGCGGCGATCCATTGCCGTGCCCTTGTTGTTCAGCCATCGCCATTCGATGTAGCGTTCCAGGGCCGCCACTGTCTTCGGATGGCTGAGATAGACGCAACGCTGCCGGCAACCCTTCGTGATTGCCGCTCGCAGGCTCACCTCTTCGCGAAGTTGGCCGCTGGGCAGCAGAACGTCGGCGACTTCGATTTGGGCAACCTCAGACACCCGCATGCCGCAGGTGAATGCCAGTAACAGGATGAGCGTGTCGCGCTCCGGGTGCCGGCTGGTGGCTTCGGTGACACGGAGCAGGTGTCGGATCTGGGACGGTTTGAGGGTTGGCGCGTCTGATGTGCATCGTTTCTCCATCTCGGAATACGCTCGATTTCGAGATTTGTTACGAGGGAGAAACGGCCAGCGCTCCTTTCCATGATAAACCGGCCAGTTACCTGGCGTCCTCGGAAAAATCCAAGGGCGGTCAGCAGAAGTTCCGGCTGATGGTCTCAAGCTGGCCGAACATCGACGAGAGATCGATCGCGCCTAGATGCCGACCATGACCGCGCCGATGCCAGCGCAACCACTGCCGGGCAGCAACGCAAGCCCGGCAATGCTAGCGACGGTGACCATCGGCAAGTACGTTGACGGCACGCCGCTGTATCGCATGGAAGACGCGCTCGAGCGCGCCGGCATTGCAGTTGGCCGTGGCACGCTGGCGAACTGGATCATCCGGCCCGCGCAACTGCACTACAGCCGGCTGTACGAGGCGCTGCGCCGCACCTTGCTATCGCTGTGCGCGGATGAAAGTAATGAACTGCTCGAACGTGAAACGGTCGGGCCGAGCAGGCATGCCATCGGCTTCGGAGCCAGCGTACCGGTCGCTGTCGAGTGCAGAATGGATTTCGTAATCCGCCTTGACCGCGCTCAACGTGTACCCGAGCAGCTCGAGTCGCGAAACCATCGAGCCGAGGGCGCGGCAAAAGCACATCTCGCTTTGGGCGACATCTTCTTCTGGATGTTGCTCGTAGTAGTCGTAGTTGATGTGAGGGTGCCGGCGGCGCTGACGGTCTCGCTCCTGAAACAGCATGCCGTGTCCATGCCGATGTATCGCGTGTTGTATGTGAGCTCGATGTCGCCCACGGTCAGTGTAATGGGTGTACTCATTGGGTAATTCTAATTGCGCCGGCGTCGGCCCTTATGCACACGCGCCGCATAAAGTGAGGGCAACCAGGAAGACTTGCTGCAGGCGGCTTTCCGGCGGGTTAGCGCCGGATTTTGCAGCAAAAAGTACGACTACTCCTAATCGGGCAAAGGAAGTCGGAATCGGGCGCCCAACTGCCTAAAAACTCGACTCAGTAGCGTTCAGCTTCCGGACTGTGAAATCATACAGTTCTCACCTGCACTGGCGGAAAGCAGACCGTTTGTGTGGGGACTTCAGCCCCGCTAAGGAGGGGCCAGCGTGTGCCCTAAACAGGTTTTCATGGCAGACCGAGTCGCTCCTTCATTTGATCGAATAGCTCAGCATAGCTGCCACACGTATAACTTTTGTCGTAGCGATATTTTTCGCCTCCCGATTTGCACTTCAATATAGCGACTTCGTCATGCGGAATGCGGTAGTCTACTCCATTCCAGTTGCGAAGCAGAACACCCTCTCGCCGGGTCGACCAATCTGGCATATTTCCTCTCAGTCGAGATAATTCTGCGAGAAATTCGCTAACACTGGAATATCTTTTGTCGGCGGAAGAAATGGCTGCTCTCAATGTGCGCTTGATGGCAGCCGGAACGTAGTGAGGAAGAGTAGAAAAGTCCACCAAATTCCCGCGTAAAACTTTCTGTTCGATGCATGAATCCAAATAAATGGATTGCTCATATCCACCGTGAATGCCGGCAAGCTCCGATTTTTGTTTTTTTGTCAAATAACTAAGTAAATCATTGCTCAAAGACCCGCCAAATAGCAAAAATCCAATAAGCCCTGCCTGGTATATATCTGATGAAAAATTAAAGAATGATTCCGCACCAAAAGCCTCAGGCGGCCTAAACAAAATGCTGTGCTTCGATGCCGGTGCGCTACCTGTTTTCTCATCGATTCGCCGAACCGAACCGAAATCCGCAATCAAGAGATTGTCGTCATGAACCAACAGATTTTCTGGCTTCAAATCCCGATGCACAAGCAAATTCGGACTCATATGCAATGCCGCAATTCCGGATAAAAGTTGGCATAGCAACTTATGAGCCAGAGGAAGTGAAATAAAGTACGTATCCAAGAAATTTGCGAGGTCGCCTTCACTCGCGGCTGGCGTCATGAAATATGAGCAGTCCTTGCCCACCTTTCTGGCGTCGTATACTTTAAGAACATTTTCGTGATTTATCTTTGCAATAATCGCCGGCTCTTGATCAATATCATTTTCCCCGTGGAAATATATCTTTATAGCAACTTCCTTTTGGAGTACGCTATGCCGGCCAATAAGTACATACCCGTTCGCCCCAGAGTCATTGAATGATGCGATCTCGAACTCTGAAAATTGCTTTAGTGCGCTGATGGCTTCTTGCGGCAAATTAGAAATATCAAGAGCCATGGATCAATTCAACCCCTCGTAAGCCAAATCATATGCTTTACCAAGATCTGCCGTGGTGGGGCGGTTAATTTTAAGTCCGTTCTCCCTCCGCTCAGTCGCCGCAATGGTCGCATTGTGGGCAAAGGTTAGCGGCGCGGGCGACGTGGCAAGCAGAACGCCCTCAATCAGGAATGTTCCTGCCCCACCTGCACCTTGCCCGGCAGTCGCCCTGCGATTTACCACAATTTTGTCTATTGAATGCTCAGCACAAAAAGCTCTGAGCGCCTGCACGAACACCTCGACATCATCTTGTGACGGATTCTTGATGAGTTCGAGTTTATTGAATCGACTGCCAACTAATGTATGCGACTCTCGAGTACCGGTGAGCGCAACGATTCGAGCGAGGTTTGCCTTCAAGAAAACGCCAGCGACTACCATTCATCGATCTCCATAGAATTAGCACGGACGTCACTGTCAGCGCCGGGTGGGATTCTGTCACAATATTGACTAAGAAATCGTGATATTCGTCTGATACGAGCAAGAAGCTGCGAGAAGCTCTTAAGAGGAGGGTTGACGTTAGCGGTCGCGGCTTCAGAAGGAGCCAGGACGGGCTGGTCAGCACGCGAGCGGTAGCCAAAAAAAGCCCTCTGCTGTATGTGAAGCCTCACATATTTGCGAATTCCGGCCGGCCCTCTGTGCCGTCCCGCGATATTGAAGAAGCTATCCGACCCGGAAAAACTCCACCGACTGCCCCGCATTGACCGCCCGCCGCAGCCAGTCGGGCATCTCGCCGGTCCCGTCCCAGCTCTGCCCCGCGGCGTTGCGGTAACAGACCACTGGCGGTGGCGTTGGTGCGGGTGGCGGCGGTGACGCAGGGGGCGGCGGATCGAAGCACCCCGCCGCTTCCAGCTCCTCCATGGTCAGCCCGTAGTCGGCCATCTCCGCCTGGATCCAGCGGATCGCCGCCGCCCGCTCAGTTTTTGCTGTCGTCGCTGCTGTCGCTGCCGTCATCCGGGTTGGAGGCGGCCGTCGGCGCGCCCTGCTTTTCGTCCCGCTGTCCGTCCAGTTTTTCGCCTGGCCCCTCCTTGTCGGTCGGCGCGGGGCCACCGGCCTTGCGCCGCCGCCCGGGTGGCGCCACCCGC
>NZ_BAAILO010000175.1:0-29096 GCF_054589115.1 Cupriavidus sp. 8B
GTTGCCGATGCGGGCGTGAATGCGCTGGACTCGGGCTTTGGCTTTCCTCCAGTTTCTGCTGAACTTTGTCTTGCGGCTCATTGCCCGCTGCGCCTTACGCAAGGCTGCTTCGTGCCGACGGAAGCTGTTGAGTGGCGCGTAGAACGTGCCATTGCTCAGCGTGGCAAAGCGGGCGATACCCATATCGACACCGACTGCGGTTGTGCCGGCTGGAACGGGCGCATCGACCTCACGCGCTGTCTGAATCGAGACGAACCACTTGCCGCTGGACTCGCTGACCGTTGCATTTCTCACAGAGCCCAGCACGTCTCGGCTGGCGCGGTAGCGCAGCCAGCCAAGCTTAGGCAAGAAAATCCTCCCATTGGCCTCATCGAGCTTGATCTGTTTCGGGTCGGGGTAGCGGAAACTGTCGCGCAGCCCCTTCTTCTTGAATCGGGGATAGTCCGCACGCTTGGCAAAGAAGTTCTGGTATGCGCGCTCAAGGTCCTTCAGTGCATGCTGTAATGGATGTACCGGTGCATCCTTGAGCCAAGGTGTGTCCGCCCCATTGCGCCATGCTGTGAGCGCCTTAGCCATTGCCACGTAGCCGATGAACTTGCCACCGGCCTCGTGGTTCTGCTTCTGCAACGCCAGCGCCTTGTTGAAGACGAACCGGCACGAGCCAGCGAAACGGCGCATCTTGCGCTGTTGCTCGCCGTTTGGCATCAGTTCGAATTTAAAGGCTTGGAGACGTTGCATAAAATCATGTTACCAGCAACTTTCGCGTGTGCAAGGACGGCTACGCCGTCCGCGCTATCCTTCCTCCCCCTGAAGGGAGAGGTTTGCCGCGCACCGGATCAATAACGCGCCCGGGCTATGCTCCTCAAACGCGGTTCACTGCCCCCCTGGCACTAGCGTGGCCTGCCGCGGGCGCTCGTCCTGGTACTCCCGGCGCGAGGTGCCTCTTTACCCGCCACGGCACTGCCGCCACCGTTCACCTGCTCCATCCACGACAAAGCGTCGACGTACGACAAGAACTGCTGGAGATAGCCTGGCGACAGTTCGTGCATCAGTGATAGCGACCGATGCACCAGGCGGCTCGAGTGGAGCGGGCCCGCATTATCGGGCACCTGCTCCAGCGACTGCCGCAGCTGTCGGTCGGTGCTGACCCTGGACCAGGTTGCCCTGAAGTAGTCGAGCACCTCCACTTCAGGATAGGAGGCGTGCGGGGCCACGGCGTCAATCGTCGCGCGGCCATCGCCGCCCGCCTGCGCATGGCTGGCGATGTAATCGATCAGTCCGGCCAGTGCACCGCGAGCGGGCAAGCAGGGCGATGCAGCGCCGCCGCCATCGCTTGCCGTGCCTGCGGCGCTTTCAAGATCATTGGCATAGGCCTCGAGCAGGCTGGACAGCCTGTCGTCCAGGATGCGTCGCGCATCTGCGCTGTGGGCGGCCGCCCGTCGCGCCAGCGCCTCGATGAACTGGAAGCGGACAGGATCCAGGCGATCTGCGCCACGTTCGCGCCATGCATCGAGCGTCGCCCGCGCGTCACGCGTTTCGCCACATGCTTCGCCGCTACCGACGCCGCTATCGACACCACTATCCACGGGGCTTCACCGTTGCGGTCGACGGTCTTGGGATCGGCGCGATTTCCACTCGCCGGTTCTTGGCTCGTCCCGCTTCGTCGGCATTCGCGGTCACGGGCTGCTGGGACCCGAATGCGGCCGCAAATACCGAGGAGGGCGGGAGGCCTTCCTCGATCAGCGCGCGGGTTACCGTCAATGCGCGCTGGGCCGACAGTTCCCAGTTGTCGGCGAATCGACGGTTGGCCTCACGCACCTGCTGGTCGTCGGTAAAGCCGCTCACCATCAGGATCTCCTCGCGGGCCTGGAGATACGCGGACAACGGCGCGGCCAGGCTCTTCAACACGGCACGGCCTTCGGGCTGCAACTGATCGGAGTTGAGGGCGAACAACACGCTGCCGTTGATGCCGATGCGGCCGTTCACCAGCGTCACCCGGCCCGCCGCCAGCGGCCCGGCCAGCGCTTTCTCCAGGGCCTCGCGGCGCTGCGTCTCCGCCTGCCGCTGCTTGACCTCCTGCTCCAGCCTGGTCGAGAGCTCCAGCTGCACGCCGACGACGCTCACGAGGATCAGGACAAAGGCGCCCAGCAGTACCGACATCAGGTCGCCAAAGACGGCCCAGACCGGTACGGTCGGCTCTACGCCGGCGTCGATGTCCTCGCTCATTGTGCTTCGGCGCCGGCCGGCGCCCGCTGGCCTGCGAGTTGTTGCAGGTTTTCGACGATCTGCTTCTGCGACAGCATGCTCAGGTCGATGACTTCCCTGGCCTGTGCCACGTAATAGCCAAGCTGTTCGTCACTACGCGCGAGGGATTTGTCCAGCGCGGCTTCGATGCGCTGCAGGTGGGCCACCAGCTTGTCGTTCGACTCGCCAAACAACTGCACGGCCATGCCGAAGGCTTCGCCCAGGCTTGCCACCTCGACGGCACTGCCGGTGACCTGTGCGGCAACGGCGGCCATCTTGCCGGTCTCGGCCTCGACCTTATCGGTGAACCGGGTGCCGACACGATCCAGCAGGTCCGCCGAGGTGGCGACCAGCGCATCGACCGCCACGCGCTGCTCGGTGGAGGCGTGGTTCACGGCATCGAGCAGCGTGCCCAGCGTTTCCAGCAGGCGGCTGCGCTCTTCCAGCATCGTGTTGTCGCGGGCCATGCTGTCGGAGAGCTTCTGGCGCAGCTCGGCGACGACGTCGGCCGCAGCCTTGGGGGCTTCCGAAGCGGCTTGCACGAGCCGGGCAATCTCGGCGATCGTGTTGCTGGCGTGTGCCTGCGTCTGGGCCGAAATGTCGCGCGCGGTCTGCGCCAGCGTGTCGCAGATTTCCTGCTGCCGGCTTGCGGTTTGCGTGCCCGTCTGCTCCCACTCCTGGCGCAGCGTGGCGGCCATCGAGGCAAGCGTCTCGGTCCAGGCGGCCAGCCGCTGCTGGTCCCGCGCTGCCAGCTCCGCCTGCTGGTCCGCATGCGACTGGCCGACCGTGCGCAGCAGTGATGCCGAGTGCTGCTCGAACGTCGCCGCGGCTGCCGCCAGGGCCTGCTGATTGTTGCTCGCCAGCGTCTCGCTGACCTGTTCGTGCCGGGACAGCGCGTCGCGCCACGCTTGCGACAAGCCGCCTGTTGCGGCTTCCAGGCGGGCGGAGACGGTCTCCAGCAACTTGGGGGCTGCCGAAGCGGCTTGTACGAGCCGGTCGATCTCGGCGACGGTGTTGCTGGCGTGTGCCTGCGTCTGAGCCGAGATGTCGCGCACGTTGTGCGCCAGCGTGTCGCAGATTTCCTGCTGGCGGCTTGCGGTGTGCGCGCCCGTCAGCTCCCACTCCTTGCGCAGCGTCGCGGTCAGCGCGCCGAGCGTATCGGCCCAGGCCGCCAGCCGTTGCTCGTCCCGCGATGCCAGTTCCGCCTGCAGGTCCGCATGCGACTGGTCCACCGTGCGCACCAGCGATGCCGATTGCTGCTCGAACGTCGCCGCGGCTGCGGCCAGGGCCTGCTGATTGTTGCTCGCCAGTTTCTCGCTGACCTGTTCGTGCTGGGACAGCGCGTCGCGCCACGCTTGCGACAAGCCGCCCGTTGCGGCTTCCAGGCGGGCGGAAACGGTTTCCAGCAGCTTGGGGGCTGCCGAAGCGGCTTGTACGAGCCGGTCGATCTCGGCGACGGTGTTGCTGGCGTGGGCCTGCGTCTGGGCTGAGATGTCGCGCACGTTCTGCGCCAGCGTGTCGCAGATTTCCTGCTGGCGGCTCGCGGTGTGCGCGCCCGTCAACTCCCACTCTTTATGCAGCGTCGCGCTCAGCGCGCCGAGCGTATCGGCCCAGGCCGCCAGCCGTTGCTCGTCCCGCGATGCCAACGCCGCCTGCAGGTCCGCATGCGACTGGCCGACCGTGCGCAACAGTGACGCCGAGTGCTGCTCGAATGTCGCCGCGGCCGCCGCCAGCGCGTTCTGATTGTCTCCCGCCAGTTTCTCGCTGACGCGCTCGTGCCGGGACAGCGCGTTGTTCCATGCTGCCGACACGCTGCCCGCCGCGGTTTCCATGCGGGCGGAGACGCCTTCCAGCAGGCCGGCCGAGCGTTGCTCAAAGGTCCCGGCGAACTGATCAAGCGCGGTGCGCAGGTCCTGGGTAAGCGCCTCGCTCGATCGCTGGTGCCCCGCCAGTGCCTTGTTCCAGATGTCCGCCACGGTAGTGGCCGCGGCCTCGAAACCGGTCGAGAGTCCATCCAGTTGCCGCTCAACGGCATGCGTGATGGTGTCGTGCAGCGAGGCCGTCTCGCGCGTGAGACTCGACGTCAAAGCCGCCACGGCCGGCTGGAGCGTCGCGCCGGCAGCGCGGGCGCTATCGGCGACGCTTTCCTTCAACGACTGCTCCACGGAGGCAGCCAGTCGGGTGTAGGCGGCCTCGGTCTTGCCGTGGAAGGCCTCCTGGCTGGCGAGATGACGCTCGTGCAAGGCCTGGCTCTGCTGCTCCATGGCCGCCATCATGGCCTGCAGCCGATCGACCAGGGTGGGCATCACATCGGCCTGCCGCTGCAGCAGCTTGAAGGTTTCCTCGCGCTGATGGGACTGCGAGTAGCTACGCAATGTCGTCGCGATCCTGGCGTCGAGCATCTGCGCCGCCTGGATCCGCTCGCGCCGGCACAGCGTGGATAGCAACCCCAGCATCGCGGAGGTGGCCACGCCCGCGACCGAGGTGCCGAACGCAAATCCCAGGCCCTTGACCGGTGCGGCCAGCGAAGCGCGGATGGCCTGCAAGTCCGTTGCGCTTTCCAGCGCCATGCCGGTGCCCTTCAGGGTGGCCACCATGCCCAGGAACGTGCCAAGCATGCCCAGCAACACCAGCAAGCCCACGAGATACGGCGTCAGCGCCGGTCCCGGCAAGCCCACGCGCTCACCCTCGATGCGCAGGCGCGCCGCATTGCGCAGGCTGGGATGCAATTGATCCAGCCAGGCGCCCAGGCTGGCCGGCGGCTCGGACAGGCCCGCCACGGCCCGCGCCAGGGTGGCGGTGGCCTGGTGGTCGCGCCGCAACTCGAGCGCGCCTGCCAGGTAGCAGGCGCCGATCAGCATCGTGACGGCCAGCGCCAGGGTGTTCGAGCCCGCATAGCCGGCGCTAATCCAGCACACGGCGGCCAGACCCACCAGAAAAACGGCGAAATTAAAAAGATATCTGGACATGGCGTCCTGGTTAGCTGGAGCGAAGGGCCGCAAGCAGCCCTTCGACCGGTTGAAAACGAATATCCAGTTCGGCAAGCAACACGCTGCGCATATCCTTGC
The DNA here is from genome assembly GCF_054589115.1 of Cupriavidus sp. 8B. Taxonomy (NCBI): domain Bacteria; kingdom Pseudomonadati; phylum Pseudomonadota; class Betaproteobacteria; order Burkholderiales; family Burkholderiaceae; genus Cupriavidus; species Cupriavidus sp. 8B. The sequence continues at coordinate 5,313 of NZ_BAAILO010000175.1, forward strand.
GGAACACATCCAGCCATGCGCCGGGCGTGACCGCCGCGGATTCCCCCGCGCTTTGTCCCGAGACTTGGGCGTCGGCGAGCGTCGCCTGCCCGGCCTGGCGCAAACGCGCGAAGTGCCCTTCGAGCAACGCGGGCACGCCGGCAAGCAGAATCCGCTCGCGCGCACCCAGCGCCCCCTCCATGACGGCATCCACCGCCGCGAGCCGGGACATGGCGGGCGTCCTGGCGGCCAGCATCGCCCGCAGGCGGCCGCGCAAGCTTCCGATGTCCAATTCCATCGCCTGCTGCATGGAGAGATAACGCTGACGATAAGTCGCGTAATCGACTGCCGCATCCATGGGCTGCGCTTGGGTGGGCGCCTGCGCTTGTCCGCGCCGCTTGGCGGGGGCGCTCGCGCCGTCGCCTGCGATGGCATTCGCCAAGGCGGTCCGCGCACGGGCGCACGCAAGCTCCTCGGCGCTGCCGAAGGCGCGCGCTCCGGATGCCACCGCCGGCGCATCGCCGTTCAGGACCGCGGACAACGCGATGGCGTCGGCCCAGCCGAGCCATTGGCTCAGCTTGTCCGAGAGCGATTGTCTGGATGCGGGAACGTCGACGTCCGTCATGCGCGCAAGCAAGCGAATGAGCGTCGGGCCGCTTAAACTTGTGCGTTGTGACACTTGCACCATACCGGCGGAGTCAAAAACCCGCTAGTTTACACGCCGGCGGGTGGTGGACCTACTTCCTTTCGATTTGCACGACCAAGATGCAGGCAACCTGGAGGCAGGCCCACATGCGAAGTTTGCCTGGAATTCAACCAACGCCTGCTTCCACTCGGTTGTAGTAGGTGAGGTTGTGGTACGCGCATGTCGCCTAGTTCGTCGTCGAGCGCTCAACCCTGTTGACGTGGATGCCGCTCACTTGGCCGGCACGACAAGCGGCGTCCCTTGCCTGACGACATACGTCGCGAGTTCCGCCGCGTTGCCGCTGCCGACGTTCTTCGCCGAGTGGGCCGTTCCGGCCGGGATGAACAAGGAATCGCCGGATTTGAGCGTGATCGGCGGTTTGCCCTCGAGCTGATACTCCAGCGAGCCTTCGAGGACATAGGCGATCTCTTCACCCGGATGCGCGTGCTTGGGGGCGAACGCGCCCTGGTCGAAGTCGACGCGCACCTGGACGGCCTCGCGTCCGGGCACCCCGAGATCGTGCTGCAGGAGATCGGTGCGGTGGATTCCCGGCTGTTGCGCCTGTGCCGCGTGGAGCGCCGATCCGCTCCCGGCGATCAGCATCGCGGCCACCATGATTCGAGTCGTTTTCATGTGGAAGTCCTTTCATGCATTGCATAGGCGTCAGTGGCCCCAGCGTAATCCGGCAAAGGGGCACATAAGGCGCGCTTTGATCGTTCAACGTTGCGGGGCGTCAGACGTAGGCGCCGTCAAGATAGGGATCAACATGGCGTGCCGGGTCTGCCGACACGCCAGTACGGTCCCAGCCAGCCACGGTGTGGGCACCGTCGTAGTACGGGCTACGCGGTTCCTGCACCGAGCGGGCGCCGTCGATGTACGGGTCACGCGAGTCGCCTACCGAGCGGGCGCCGTCGGTGTACGGGTCGCGCGAAGCGTTTACCGAGCGGGCGCCGTCAGTGAACGGGTCGCGCGCGCCCGCATTTGACAGTCCGGAGGCCTGCGCACCGGCAGCAGCAGCAATCAGAGCGACGGCGAATACAAAACGCTTGGCGAAGTGGGTAGTCATGATTGGTATCCTTGAAGTTTGCGTTGGGCTTGGTGTGGCTTTGTGTGGCCAGGGCTCGCATCGTTACTGCTCGCCGCCGGCCTACGGAAGCCATTAAAGGACACCGATGTATCCCGTCCGTAGCGCGTGAAGGCCCCTTCTGTCAGGACACGTATCGTGCTGGCAGCCTGATACAGACGGGTACAAAGACGGTGTGGGAACGCGCCCGGAGGTGGTGTGGAGAGCCTTCGGGAGCCGGGCGCGAAGGCGTTGCGAAGGCGTTTTCTAAAGCAATACGTCAAGGCACGAATATTGTCTTCGGACGACTTTCGGCACAGACGCACTCAGCGCCATAGTTCGAAGTGACGACCCAAGGGTTCAATGCTGGAGCAGCGCAAACTGCCGGTCGCCGCTCCTGAGCAGCACGCCCGGTTCAAAGTTAGGGGGACCTTCGTCAACAAAAAACTTTCACGACAAGGGGGTTGCCGACCCGGGGTGATTAGTCCATAATGCAGTCCATTGATTCGCATGGAAGCCAAAAAACTCCTTAAGAATCAATGGGTTATGGCGATAATACTAGTCCCGTATCCCGCTTCCGTTGCATCAGGCAAGCGAGCAAGTAGTAGCAGTTGACAATCAGTAACTGCCCATGTGGCTCAGTGGTAGAGCACTCCCTTGGTAAGGGAGAGGTCGGCAGTTCGATCCTGCCCATGGGCACCATGTCATTTCCCTGAGTTCGCGTTCTTCGCGCGGGCTGTACAAGCTAGCTGGCGCCGACACGCTGTTCCTCCCGGCCCACGCCACTTGCGCCAATGCGGAATCACTGCATCGGCTGCCTTCAGATTCCACCAAGCATATAGCTCGACACACCGATACCGCTGGCGAAGTTGTCTTCGTGGTAGACGCCGCTCGCGTGGGCTGACCCACCACATATCGCGATAGCTCCCGCCAGGCATCGGCGCATAGCCGGCTTGCGCGAACTTGGCATTGTCGCCACCCTTGCGGATGTCATCGGCGACCGCCTTCGGCATGATCTGCTGACCATCGATCTGGCGGCTCAGTAGTCCTTGTCGTACCAGCGCACCACGATCCTGGTGACCTGCGCCATTTTCAGCAGCGTCAGCGCGATCAGCCGGCTCCCGGTCCGCCCGGGTTCCAAGGCAACGCAACGCAGTACGCGCAAATTCGACACGTTGTCACCAAATCCCCGTTCGTAGAACTCCGAGGCGACGCGCTTCCATGTGACTCAGCTGTGAGAACGACAGGTCCGAAATTTAGTTGCTATGAGCAATTATTTCTTTGGGAATCTATTTCATTCCAGTGTCACAAACCGAAGACATAATCCCCACTCATGGGACGACGTTTCACCAGTGAAACATATCATGTGCATGATGCGTCAGCCCTCCCATCGGTAACCGGGCGCGCGTAAGGGATGCCTTCATGAGAGCGTTGTCTGGCGTTTTCAATCATCACGATCTATGCGTCGCGCCCGAATGCCAGTGAATCGTTTGACTGGCTTTTGGCGCAGCGCGTGCCAGCGTCACAACAAGGAAAAGCAAATGCGACAGGCAATCTGGGGGCGCGGAATTCTGGGCACAATTCTGGCCGCCATCGTCGGGATCATGGTCACGGCGTGCGGATCATCGTCGTCAGTGGCGACACTGGGACAACAACAGATCAAGCACGTTTTCGTCATCACGCTCGAGAACGAAAACTACGCGACCACCTTCGGCGCGAACAGCAAGGCTCCGTATCTTGCGCAGACGCTCGCTTCGCAGGGCGCGCTGGTGCAGCAGTATTACGGCACCGGTCACGTCAGCCTCGACAACTACATTGCAATGATCAGCGGCCAGTCGCCGACGCTGGAAACGGACAATGATTGCCCGACCTACCAGGACTTCAGCTTGACGGGCATGACGCCGGACGGCCAGGCGATTGGCACCGGCTGGGTGTATCCCGCCAGCGTGAAGACGTTGCCGGATCAGTTGAAATCCGCCGGCTACACGTGGAAAGGCTACCAAGGCGACATGGGCAACGACCCCACCCGGGAAGCGGCGACGTGCGGCCACCCGACGCTCAACACGACCGACCTGACGCAGGCCGCCGAGGCGCCGAGCGCGGCGGTGCCGCTGGGCGACCAGTACGCGACGCGCCACAACCCGTTCATGTACTTTCACTCGATCATCGACTCGCCCGATTGCGGGCAGAACGTTGTGAACCTGAACAGGCTCACGACCGACCTGCAGTCGATCTCGACGACCGCCAACTTCAACCTGATTACCCCGAACCTGTGCGACGACGGCCACGACGGGCCGTGCGTGAACGGCCAGCCGGGCGGCCTGACGAGCGCGAACGCGTTCCTGCAGAAGTGGGTGCCAGTCATTACCGCGTCGCCGGCGTTCCAGCAGGACGGGCTGTTGATCATCAACTTCGACGAAAGCAGTTACGCGACCGTGACCCAGCCGTCGGCAGGGGAGACGGACCTGACGTTCACCGGCACCACCTGCTGCAGCCAGCAGCCGGGTCCGAACCTGCCGGCCTTCCCGCAGTCGTCCTCGCTCTCGTACAAGGGCTTGACGATCAAGCTGACCAAGCAGAGTTTCGGCGGCGACCAGACCGGCGCGGTGATGATCTCGAAGTTCATCAAGCCGGGCACGGTGTCGACGGTGCAGTACAACCACTATTCGATGCTCAGGAGCATCGAGGACATCTTCCAGCTCGGTCATCTTGGCTATGCCGCGCAGGCCGGATTGGTGGGCTTTGGCCCGGATATCTTCACGAACCTGTAAGCACATGCTGACGTCTGCAATGCGCGCCGCGGCGCTCTGCGCGTGCCTGGGCGTCGCGCTGCTGCCAATGGCGGCACCGTCGGCGCAGAACGCAGCAACGCCCGCGTACAGCGATGCGGCCGCGCTCGGCAAGCTGATCTTCTTCGATCCGTCGTTGTCGGCGTCGGGCAGGATGTCGTGTGCGAGCTGCCACAGCCCGTCGCATGCCTACGGGCCGCCCAACGGGCTGGCCGCGCAGTTCGGCGGCCCTGAGCTGCGTTCGCAAGGCACACGTGCGGTGCCGAGCCTGCGCTACGTGCTGAACCGAACGCCGGTCTGGAGCCACGCCCAGGCCGCGACCATCGCTGAACGGATCGCGGATACGGACAATGCACCGTCCGGCGGGTTCGGCTGGGATGGGCGCTTCAGCCATCTCCATGAGCAGGCCAGCTTTGCGCTGTTCAACCCGAACGAGATGGCCAACAAGGATGCTGCTGCGGTTCTGGCGAAGCTTGAGCGCGCACCGTATGCCACGCGCTTCAAGGAAGTGTTCGGCCAGAATGCCTTTGCGGACCCCACCAAAGCGTTGACCCAGGCGATATACGCAATCGAGCGCTTCGAACTCGAGGACCCGAGTTTTCATCCTTATACCAGCAAGTTCGATGACTATCTCGACGGCAAGGTCCAACTGACTGCGCGCGAATTGCGGGGCAAGAAGCTGTTCGACGATCCGGCGCGTGGCAACTGTGCCTCCTGTCACATCGACCAGGCGGGCGTGAATGGCGCGCATCCGCTCTTCACGGATCACAAGTTCGAAGCGCTCGGCGTGCCGCGCAATCCGGAGTTGAAGGTCAACGCAGACCCGAAGTATTACGACATGGGTTTGTGTGGACCGTTGCGCAGCGATCAGTCGGGCGATAAAGCCAATTGCGGCCTGTTCAAGACACCGTCGCTGCGCAATACGGCAACGCGTCAGGTGTTCTTTCACAACGGACGTTTTCACTCGTTAGAGGAGGCATTGCGCTTCTACGTGCAGCGCGATACCAACCCGGAGAAATGGTATCCAGCCGATCGTCACGGCAAGGCCAAGAAGTTCAACGACCTGCCGGCATCGGTGCGCGGGAACGTCGATACCATCGATGAGCCGCTTACGCGCAAGCGCGGTGAAAAGCCGGTCTGGACGGAGCAGGACATCAAGGACGTCGTGGCCTTTCTCTCGACGCTGAACGACGACTACCAGTCAACGCCGAGAACAGCCAAGTGAAGACTGACTCGGTGTGTGCATTGAAATTCCGGAGGCAATCAGAGCAAATTTAGCGCGATGAAGCAGCTTATGAAGCCAGCACTGTTGTCGCGAGTTAGAGATTCACTGAAATATGTTCGCCGCCTCCTGAAGTGTCTTGTCTAGCGCTGACATGAGGACGCGGCGATGAGCGTACGACCTACACATGCAGAAAACTCAAGGGATTGCCAGCATGATGAGTAACAACCGCAACGATGATTGCGACCACCAAGACCCGTCAGTGCCCGACTCGCAGCGCCGCAAGTTGTTGGGAGGCTTGGCCGCCGCCGCGGGCATAAGCCTGCTGCCAAGCTGCGGCGGCGGCGACGGCAGCAGCTCGCTCGTCGCCACCGCCGCGCTGCCCGATCCGGCACAATCCGGCATCGATCACATCGTGGTAGTGATGATGGAGAACCGCTCGTTCGATCACTACCTGGGCTGGCTGCCAGGTGCCGACGGCAAGCAGGCCGGCCTGAGCTTTGCCGACCGCAACGGCAAGATCTCCAGCACCTACCCGCTGGCGCCGGAGTTCCAAGGCTGTGCCTACCAGGACCCCGACCATTCGCATGAAGGCGGGATTACCGAGTACAACAATGGCAAGTGCGACGGCTTCCTGCTGACCAGTTCGGACACCTTCCCAATCGGTTACTACCGTCAGGAAGACCTCAGCTTCCACGGCCAGGCCGCCCCGGCTTGGACCGTCTACGACCGCTACTTCTGCAGCATCATGGCGGAGACTGAGCCCAACCGTTTCTATATGCACAGCGCGCAGACGCCGGCGATCCATAACAAGGACGTCAGACCCGCAATCGCCGCCCAGATGCCGACGATCTGGGACAAGCTCAGCGCCGCTGGTGTGAGCGGTAAATATTATTACAGCGACGTGCCGTACCTTGCTTCGTACGGCTCCAAGTACGCGCATATCTCTCAACCCGTGGACCAGTTCCTGGCCGCCGCCGCCGCCGGTACCCTGCCCAACGTGTCGTATGTCGACCCCGCCTTCGTCGGCAACGGCACCCAGAATGACGACCATCCTTTCGGGGACATCCGCGACGGCCAGGCCTTCATGAACCAGATTTATGGAGCTGTGACCCAGAGCCCGCAGTGGCCCAAGACGGCGCTGTTCTTCATCTACGACGAGTGGGGCGGCTTCTTCGATCATGTGCCGCCGCCCTTCGCCGGCGTGATCCCGCCGTTCGACCTGGCCGCATTCAAGGCGATCAACGAAACGCCGTCCTCCCAGCTCGGCTTCCGTATTCCGGCCATGGCGGTGTCGCCTTTTGCGCGGCGTGGCTACGTCGCCCACGACCAGTACGACCACACCTCGATCCTGAAGATGATCGAATGGCGTTTTGGCCTGACGCCGCTCACCGTACGCGATGCACAGGCCGCCAATATCGCCGAGTCCTTCGACTTCCAGTCCGGCGCCAACGTCAGCGCGCCCGCGTTCACCGTGCCCAGCGGCCCGTTCGGAAAGACCTGCGCTCCCAAGAGCCTCGCCGCCGGCTCCGCCGCCGCCGCGATCCGCGCCGAGCACAACGAAAACGTCCAGAGACTCGCGCAACTGGCACAGCAACATGGCTTCTGGGTTGCCACTTAAGTTAGGAATACGCAGGCGTATGAAAACCTAACTGATCGTCCTGTCCGCGCTGACCCTTGCCGCCTGCGGCGGCAACGGCAGCAGCGGCGAGCCCTGCGTACCGATAGCCATGGCTCAATCGCCGCAGAAGCACGATAGGGGCTCGTCGTCCGCATCGCCAGACTCTACCGGCGGTCTCCCCCGAACATGAAGCTGGATACCGTGATGCCGCCGGCGAAGTTGTCCTCGTGATAGACCCGCGTAGCAGTGTCGGCTTCGGCTGCGCCGACGGCCACCATCAGCGGTAGCAGATGCTCTTCTCTGGGATGTGCCTGGCGAGCCGCGGGTGCGCTCTCCCAGGCAGTCAGCGCGGCGGCGCGTTGCTCCGGGGCGGTTGCGGTGAGCGCTTGCTCAAGCCAGGCGTCGAACGCTGCCGATACGTCCTTCCCCGCGGGGCCGAACGCGCGCAGGTTGTGGTAGCTCAGCCCGCTGCCGACGATGAGGATGCCTTCGTGGCGCAGCGGCGCCAGCGCGCGTCCGAGGGCGAGATGCGCGAGTGGGTCGAGCCCGCGCTTGAGCGAGAGCTGCACGGTCGGCATATCGGCGCCGGGATAGATGACGGCCATCGGCGCATACATGCCATGGTCAAAACCGCGCAGCGGATCGAGCCGCGCGGCAAGGCCGGCGTCCTCGAGCAAGCCTTGCACGCGCGTGGCGAGCTGCGGTGCGCCCGGTGCGGGGTACTGGATCTGGTAGGTGTAGTCCGGGAAGCCGTAGTAGTCATAAATCATGGGCGGCTTCGGGTTGGCCATGATCGTGAATTCCGGCTCTTCCCAATGCGCCGAAATCATCAGCACGGCCTTGGGCGCCGCGCCCACCAGTTGCGGCATCTGCTGCAGGGCGGCCTTCAGGCCGTCGTAACGGCCACCCAACTGGTCTTCCATCCAGGGCCAGGGCCCGCCGCCGTGTGAAATGAAAAACGTGGGGAGTGCAGGCGTTGTCATCCGGGGTCTCCTGGTAACTCAGCCGCGCCGCCCGGCAACATAGCCAAGCAGGCCGGACAAATCGCGCGCGGCGCGCTTGACCTCGCGCTCCACGCGTTCGCGCAGGGCGGGGTCGCGCTCGAAACGGATGTCCGGGCCGGCCACGCTGATGGCGGCCACGGTGGCGCCGCTGGCATCGAACACGGGCGCCGCGCAAGAGTCGATGCCGGGCTCGAACGCGGAGAAGCTCCATGCGCAGCCGCGCTCACGGTCGGCGGCGAGGATGTCGCCCAGGCGGGCATACGTGGCCGGGCTTTGCCCGGTGACGGTCGCCAGCGGTTCCTCGCCCAGCCGCTCGCGCAGCGTGTCTTCAGCCAGGCCGGCAATCAGCATGCGGCCGGGCGTGGTGAGGTGCGCCGGCACACGGCTGCCAACCTGGATATTGCTGACCAGGGAGGTCTGCGGCATGTCGCGCAGCAGGTAGAGCACGTCACCGCCGTCCAGCACGCCGAGATAGGCGGAGAGCTGCAGCGATTCGCTCAGGGCGGCCAGCACGCGCCGCGCAAAGACGGTGAGATCCTTGCCTGCCAGCACCTTCGCGCCCAGCTTGAGCAGATCGAAGCCCGCCTGGTGGCCGCCCTGCGGCAGGCGCTCCACCATGCCTTCGTGCTCCAGCGTGGCGAGCAGGCGCATCACGGTGACGCGGTTCACGTCGATGCGCCGGCCGACTTCGCTGAGGTTGGTGGTGGACCCGCCTTCCGCGATAAAGCGCAGCAGCCGCATGGCGCGGATCACCGGGCTGACCAGTTGCGTCTTGTCTTCGTCGCCGCCCTCGGTGAAGTTGGTGGCATTGGTTGCGTCGGTTGCGTCGGGCGCGGGCTGGTGCAGCTTGGGGTTCTTGCTCATCGGTTCCGTGGACGGGTGGGCGGCGCGGTAAGCCTGCGGGCTTAGTTGAGGGGTACCTGCCAGGCGTTGTAATCGTACACCCAGTCCGCGTTGCCGCCTTCCTTGAGCCAGGCGTTGCTGCGCGAGCCGATCTGGATGCGGCTGGTGCGCTCAAAGCGCGCGGCCCGGTAGCGTGCGAGCGCGGCGGGGATGTCGTTGCCGTTGGCATCGGCCAGGCAGCGCGCCAGCACCACGCCGTCCTCGATGGCCATGCTCGCGCCTTGCGCCATGAAGGGCATCATCGGGTGGCAGGCATCGCCCATCAGCGCGACGTTGCCCACCGACCAGGCTGGCAGCGGGTCGCGCACGTAGAGCGCGGAGATCAGCACGTCGTCGCAGGCATCGAGCAGCGCGCGCGCCTCCGCATGGAAGCCGGCATAGGCTGCGCGCACGTCTTCCACGCGGCCCGGCGTGGTCCAGGATTCGTTGCGCCAGGCTTCCTGCGCCACCGTGGCGAAGATAAAGATCTCGCGGCCGCGGTTGAGCGGGAAGGTGACGATCTGCGAGGTCGCCTCCGGGCCCCACCACTTGGTGAAGGCCTGCAGGTTCGGCACGCCGGAAAGGCGCTCGGCCGGCACCACCGCGCGGTAGGCGACCACGCCGGTGAACACCGGATGCTCGGGCCCGAACAGCGCGGTGCGCACCACAGAGTGGATGCCGTCGGCACCGATCAGCACATCCACGCCTTCCTGCGTGCCATCGGCGAAATGCAGCGTGGCGCCGGCCGCATGGCGCTCGATCTGCGTCGCCTTCTTGCCGAGCTTGACGCAGGTGCCGGGCAGGGCGCCTTCCAGCGCGGTCATCAGGTCGCCGCGGTGCATGGTGAGCTGCGGCGCGCCGTAGCGGATCTCCGCCTCGTCGGACATGGCCAGGCGCGAGGTCTCCTCGCCGGTGTTCCACACCCGGCTGATGCGGTGGGTGGGCCGCGCGGCGGTCTCGCGCAATGCCTCGCCCACGCCCAGGCCATCCAGCGCGCGCACGGCATTGGGCGTGAGGTTGATGTCCGCGCCGACCCGCGCAAAGCGCGAGGCTTGCTCGAACACAACCACGTCCATTCCTAGCTTGCGCAGCGCAATCGCCGCGGCGAGGCCGCCGATGCCGGCGCCGTTGATGCCAATCTTTTGTGAAGCCATGGTGCTTGTTCCTCTGGGGTCGCCTTGGTGTGGGCCCGGGTGTGCGCCTCGCTGCTCAGCGGCCGCGTTTGCCGGTGTATATGTTCAAAGATGAACGTAGTGTTCATAAAAGAATATAAAGGTGACGAGGGGATGTCAATCCGCGGGTTTACACGGGGGTGAACGAGGAGGAAGGCCACATTGCGGCCTCAAACTGCTGACAAACCTGACGCATTAGCCGAAGCCGCCGAACGGGCCAAAGCCATGCGCTACGTTGACGGCTGTCTCACCCTCTCCCCCAGCCCCTCTCCCGCGTGCGGGAGAGGGGAGCGGGACAACGCAGATCCGGCTTTGTCAGCAAGCTGAGGCCGCATTGCGGCCTCAGGGGAAGTGGAAGGGGAGGAGCAAGGGCCGTGAACTAGGGAAAGCCCATTGGAAGTATGAAATACGCTATGAATTGATCGCACGCTCTTGAGACTTGCGCCTTTTCCCGGTCAATATTCCCGCAATACCCAACCACTGATAAACGCAAAATACTCGCGCAACCAGGCGTTGTAGCGTAAATAAAGTGGCGTTGGGGCTCCTGCGCCAGACACTGTCTGGAACCCGGCCTTATGCGCAATCCGCTTCGCGCGTACCAGATGAAAATCACTGGTCACCAGCACCAGCGGGTCTCCAGCGCTCACGCCCTGCTGCTCCAGCAACCGGCGGCTGAAGAGCAGGTTTTCCTCGGTGCTGGTACTCCGGTCCTCCCGGATCAGGCGGCCCGGCTCCAGGCCGTGCGCGATCAGGTAATCGGCCATGATGTCCGCCTCACTGCAGCGCAGCCCGAAGTCCTGGCCACCGCTCACCACCACGCGCGCCGCTGGCCATTGCCGTGCCAGTGCCAGGCCTTTTTCCAGTCGCGCAGCCAGGGTAGGCGACGCGGTGCAGTGTGGCGTGCCGGAGCCCAGTATGAGGATGGTTTTTGCCGGCGACCCCGTTGCCGCGGATTCGGAAATGCCGGCGTCGATGAAATAGAAGAACATCCCCAAGGTCACCAGCCACGCGGCAAACGCCGCCCCGGCTACCCCCCAGATCCATCGGTTCCGCCGGCTAGCCCTGCGCCATTGCGCCACGGCCTTCCAGCGCCATGACAGCGTGAGAAGGGCCGCGCCGATCGCCAGAGGGAGGACGACACCAAAGTTGAACAGGCCCATCAGCATCAGCGCGATGGCATCGGCAATCAGCAGTGCGCCAAGCAGTGCAAGGCAGATGCGCTGCCAGGCAGCGCCAGTTTTCAAGTCATGCATTGTTGTTCGAACCCACACCGTCAGTTAGTTGGTTAGTTGGTCAATTAGCAGGGGTGATGCAGGGCCAGACGCAAGCGACCCGGCGCACGCCACTGTCCAGAGCGTTGACGGGCCATGTCGCTCCACTCAATCGACAACGGTGCGTGCGTCGCTTTCATCCAGGCAAACGTGTCCAGCCGCACGATTCGACAAAGGGATACCCCAGCATCCGCAAGAAACTATGGGGCGGCGCTCTCTGGTCGCGTCCTACTTCGCTGGAAGCTGTGGCGGTGCGCCTATCGAGATTGTGCGGCAATACATCGAACAGCAGAAAACGCCGCACTAAGCTCAGCATTGGACGCCTACGGCGTCCGCGCTATCCTTCCTCGGCTGAAGGCCCAGGTTTGACGCGCATCCCGATCAATAATCCGGCGACCACGGATCGCACCAGCATCGCTGTGCCCGATATCGGACGATGACGCTGGGCGCGGACCGCCCTGACATGCAGGAATACCCCGCCACACAGCAGCGCCAGGCCGACCAGCATCGCTGCGGCAATCTCTTCCCGCCCTGGCGATAGAATCAGGTCGCCAACGTGATTTTCGGGATAGTGAAACAGCCACCAGGCACCTGCGCATACTTGCAGGACCCCAGCCATGCACCAGGCCGCACGGTGCCCCGCCAGGCGAAACGCCGAGGCCACGAGCATGCCGGCAATCGCCGCGATCCAGGCGCCGGCATACATCATTTGATTGAAACTACCGCCAAACAGGGTGCCGCCCACGTCCCGAGGCCGCATCCCGTGGACGGCGATCCAGCCGAGACTGGTAACGATTCCCAGAAGGGCAGTCCAGCTCAAAGCGGTGTCCAGCCATAACCACAGTCTTGGCGCAGGACGAGTCATCGGTGTCTTTCCGAGGCTTCGCTCACTTCGGATCGAGACTGGCTTTCGCCCAGCGAGCGCAGGAGCGCCGGCACCTTGGCGCTGCTGGTGGCCTGCACGCGGGTGATGAGGTCGTAGTCCACGCGGCTCATGCCGTAAGCCTGGGCGATATCGTGCTGCAGGCGGTGCCAGAGGTGGCCGGTCATCTGCGCATCGGCCATCGCACGGTGGGCACGCCCGGCCTTCGGCAGGCGCAGCATATCCACCAGCGTCGACAACCGGTGGTTTTGCGCGTGCGGGTAGACGCGCCGCGAAACGAGCATCGTGCAGGCGAAGGTCTGATCGGCTGGCATGCCCAGCAGCGCAAGCTCGGCTTGCCAGAACCTGCGGTCGAACCCCGCATTGTGGGCTACCACGGGATGCTTGCCGACGAATTGGGCCACTTCGCGCATCACCTTTGGCGCCGCGGGCGCCGACGCAATCATGTCATTGGTGATGCCGGTGAGGTGCACGACGTCCGAAGGGATGCGTCTGCCCGCGTTCATCAGGCTTTGATACTGGTCGACGATTTCCCCGTCGCGCAGCAGGATGACTGCAATTTCCGTGGCCCGGTCGCCTTGACGCGGTGACAGTCCTGTCGTTTCAAAATCCAGAACCGCAACGGTCTGCATAGTGTTCTTTTCCAATTGTTAGTCAATCGCCCGCCCGTGCCACCGGGTCAGGACGACGGCGCCTGCGCCGCCGGTGCGGGCTTCATCGCCCGCCGCCGCGCGCGCGCCGCCAGGCCGCTGCCCAACGCCCAGCGCAACGTGGGCGCCAGCACCCGCATGCCGGCCAGCGAGACCGGACGGCGGATCGCGGCGCTGCCATGCAGCCCAAGCTCGCGCTGTACCCAGCGCGGCAATAGCGCAATGCCGGCGTCGCCCATGATACGCACCGCCGGCACCAGCAGCGGGCTGGCCACCGGCATGGCCATGACCAGCCGCACCACTTCGCGCGTGCGATCGCTCACCACCAGCTCTGGGCGCATGCGCTCCAGGTAGGCGGCGATGGCGGCGGCGCTGCGCGGCACGCCGGTTGCGCCGAGCATCTCGGCGATCTGCGCCACTTCCGTGTAGTAGCGATCCTGCTCGGCCACCGGGAGTGGGCCGACATAGCGCAGGTAAGCGGTGAGAAAGCTCGACACCTCGGCCACATGCACCCAGGTCAGCAGCGCCGGATCGTCGGCCGAGTAGGGGCGGCCATCCGGCGCCGTGCCCTTGACCGACGCGTGGATGCGCCTGACGCGGTCAATCAGCGCCAGCGCATCGGCGCGGTTGCCGTAGGTGGTGCCGGCAATGAACTGCGCGGTGCGGCCCAGGCGGCCCTGCATATCGGTACGGAAGGTGGAATGATCCCACACGCCGGCCAGCGCCAGCGGATGCATGGCCTGCATCAGCAGGGCGCTGACGCCGCCGGCCAGCATCGCGGGGAAATCCGCGTGCACGCGCCAGCAGACCGCGTCCGGCCCGAACAGCCCGGGATCCCCGGGCGGGTTGTCGTAGTCGAGGTTGAGGCCGGAGTTGCTGCGGGTCAGGCCCCGCACCTGCGCGCCGGCACGGGCGCGCAGGCGGTCCAGCAGCCGGCGGGGAAGGGGAGTAGCCTGGGATGGGGACGGCGGGGTGCCGGGTTGTTGGCCTTGCGAGCCGCTCATAGGTGCCTGGTGTGCGTGGTGTTGCGAGGTTGATTGACCGCCGCTCAATAGTAATGCAGGTCGGTCGCCTTCCCCCAGAATACACGGTAGGCATACAGCGTGTAACCCAGGATGGTAGGCAGCACCACTGCCGCGCCCACCAGGATCACCCCCAGCGACTCCGGCGCGCTTGCAGCTTGCCAGATATCGATCTTGTCCACCACCAGGTAAGGAAAGATGCTGTACGCCAGGCCGTTGAACGCCATCAGGAAGATCACCGCCGTGCCGGCGAAGGGTACCCAGCACCAGCGGTCGTTGCCACGATCGTGCATGGCCGGCATGCGCCGCAGCAGGCGGTCGATGAGGATGAACAGCGCCACCGTGACCAGCGGGATTGGCGCCAGCAGGATGATGTTGGGCAGCGAGAACCATTTGTCGAAGATGCGCTGGCTCACCATCGGGGTGACCAGCGAGATCGCCGCCACGCCAATGCCCGTCAGCCACAGGCTGCGGCGCGCCCAGTACATGGCGCGCCGCTGCAGGCTGCCGCTGGTCTTCATGATCAGCCAGCCCGCGCCCAGCAGGCAGTAGCCTGCCACCAGGCACAACCCTACCACCACCGCAAAAGCCAGGTCGAGCCAGCCGTGCTGGAAACCCGTGATGTACAGGCCGAGCATCAGGCCCTGCGAGAAGGCGGCCAGCAGCGAGCCGGCGTAGAACGCGCGGTTCCACCACGGTTTGTGGTGAGCGCGCGCTTTCACGCGGAAGTCGAACGCCACGCCGCGCAGGATCAGCCCCGCCAGCATCAGCGCCACCGGCAGGTAGAGCTGGGTCAGGATCACGCCGTGCGCAATCGGAAAGGCCACCAGCAGCAGGCCCACGCCAAGCACCAGCCAGGTCTCGTTGGCATCCCAGAACGGGCCGATGGAGGCGATCATGGTGTCCTTGTCGGCATCGCCCGCGCGGCGCAGCAGCACGCCCACGCCCAGGTCGTAGCCGTCCAGGATCACGTAGACCAGCATCGAGATGCCCATCAGGGCCAGGAACACCAGCGGCATCCAGCCGGCGGGTTGGGTCAGGTCGGTCATTCTGCGCTCCGCAATTCGCCGGGCACCACGGCTTGAGGGGTTTCGATCTCGATCTCGGGCTGGCCCGCCTTCGGGTCAGTCCCAGCCTTGCGGGCCAGGTAGAACACCACCGAGACATAGGCCGCAATCAGCGACAGGTAAAGCGCCAGGTACATGACCAGCGTGGAGGCGATCATCGCTGCCGGCACCTTGGAGGCCGCCTGCGCGGTGGTCAGCACGCCGTACACCAGGTACGGCTGGCGGCCGATCTCGGTGACGTACCAGCCGGCCACCAGGGCCACCCAGCCGGAGAAGGTCATGGCAATCAGCGCGCGCGCCATCCACGGCGCGGGCTGGCTGCCGCGGCGCAATTGCCACGCCGCCACCCACGATACCGCCAGCATCAATAGGCCCACGCCCACCATGATGCGGAAGGCGAAGAACAGCGGCGCCACCGGCGGATGCTTGTCGCCAAAGGCATCGATGCCCTTGATCTCGCCATCCGCGCTATGGGTCAGGTAGATCGAAGCCAGCTTGGGAATGGCGATCTCGAAATCATTGCTTTGCGTGCGCGCGTTGGGCAGGCCGAACAGCACGGCTGGCGCGCCCTTCTCCGTCTTCCAGATCCCCTCCATCGCGGCGATCTTGGCCGGCTGGTGATGCAGCGTGTTCAGGCCATGGAGGTCGCCCGCCACGATCTGCAGCGGGATCAGCACCGCGGCGATGGTCACGCCGGTGCGCAGCGACGACAGCACCTCCGGCGCGCGGTCGCCACGCAGCCAGCGATAGGCGGAGATCCCCGCCAGCAAGAAGGCTACGGTCAGCCCCGACGCCAGCAGCATATGCGCGAAGCGGTAGGGGAACGATGGGTTGAAGATCACCGCCAGCCAATTCGTCACATGCGCGCGGCCATCGATCATCTCGAAGCCCGCCGGGGTTTGCATCCAAGAATTCAGCGCCAGGATCCAGAACGCCGACAAGGTGGTGCCGCCCGCCACCAGCAGCGTAGCGATGGTATGCGTGCGGTTGCTCACGCGGCGCATGCCGAACAGCATGATGCCGAGGAAGGTCGCCTCCAGGAAGAACGCCGTCAGCACCTCATAGGCCAGCAGCGGCCCGGCTACGTTGCCCACGGTCTCCATATAGCCCGGCCAGTTGGTGCCGAACTGGAAACTCATGGTGATGCCGCTGACCACGCCCAGCGCAAAGGTCAGCGCAAAGATCTTCACCCAGAAACGGTACGCCGCCATCGAGCGATCGTCGCCGGTCCTATTGAAGCGCAGCTTGAAAAACAGCAACACCCAGCCCAGCGAGATGCTGATGGCGGGAAACAAGATGTGGAACGTGATGTTGGCGGCAAACTGCACGCGCGCAAGCACCACCGGGTCGAGCGACGAGAACATGGAACTACTCCTTCCGGGTGCGGGTCGACTTGGCCTTCACGGCACTGGCAGGGGGTTTGTCGGCGCGGGCTCTCCCGCCGATGGCAACGCTGAGCTTGTCCTTCACATCCAGCAGTTTGTTGACCTTGGAGCCGAGCTTCATCAGCTTCTCCAGCGTGGCCACATCCAGCTTCTGGATCTCGCCGAACCAGCTCGTCACCAGCAGGATCAGCCCGTACATCTCCTTCATCCGCTCCTGCGCATGGCGGTCATTGGGATCGCTCACGGCTTCCAGCTGGACCTCGCGCAGCATGGACAGAGTCGGATCGATCTCGCGCCGGCGGCGCTCCTCGGCCAGCGTGCGGAAGATGGCCCAGACATCATCGGGGGCCGAGAAATACTCGCGGCGGTCACCCGGCTGGTGCGACAGCTTCACCAGGTTCCACGACTCCAGCTCTTTGAGCCCGATGCTGACGTTGGAGCGCGAAAAGCCCAGCGCCTCGGCGATTTCATCTGCGTTGAGCGGACGGGAGGCGGTAAACAGCAAGGCATAGATTTGCCCGACCGTGCGGTTGATGCCCCAGCGGCTGCCCATTTCACCGAAGTGGAGCACGAAGCGCTGGATCAGGGGCGAGAGATGCATGCTTGTTTGTTTTGAATTTTTAGGAAGTTGTGAAAGTTTAGTACGAAAGGGTGGGTTGTGCCTGGGTTGGGGGTGCGACAACGGGTCGCTGTTGTCACGTCCCACAGTTTGTGGGTTTTGTGCCGAAGTTAGTGGCCCACCATGCCGGCGTGACCGGCAGACCGCGCTCCACCAGATTGCGGTCGAGCGCCGCGCGCGCCAACGAGGGCAGCGCCACCTTGCTCGCTTTGGCCCCTTGCCGACCAGGGCTGAGCCAGTGGTCGCCATGAGGATCGTTGTCGATGCCGCCGAGGGTTGCGCTGACCAGTTCGCTGGCGCGCAGGCCTGTCGCGTAGGCGAAGTCGAGCACGAACCTCAGGCGTTGAATGGGCCGCTGGCCAGGCTGGTACATGCTGGCGCGCTGGCTCTTTCTATATAGAAGGGCTGTGGGCCGGGGCATCTGTACCGCAGTGCAACTTGCATTCGCTGCGCCGTTGCCCTAGAAATAATTAAATATTTCCAAAAATATCGGCTGTTGTCATAGCCGCGTGGCCCCACCGGGGCTGCGGCCGCAAGCATGGCCCCCATGCCACGACCACGGAATGCCGGAGACCCGCGACGGGCATCGCGATCGCATTCCGCAGGAGGGGGTGATCATGTCCATCACGCGCAGACAGTTCCTGAAGGCCACCGGCGGCGCGGCCGCCAGCATTGGCGTTTCGGGAAGCTTATCCAATCCGGCGCAGTCCGCGCCAGCACCCGCCGATCTGGGCCGGACGACGCTGCCGTTCACCCCTAAGGTGGTCGCGCACCTCGGCCAGCTGCGGGTCAATACCCCGGTCAGTTTCCTCTACCCGGACGCGTCGTCGCCCTGTGCCGTCATCAAGATGGGGATGCCGGTGCCCGGCGGGGTCGGCCCCGACCGCGACGTAGTGGCCTATAGCACGCTTTGTACGCACATGGGCTGCCCGGTCGCCTACGACGCCGGCGCGCGCACGTTCAAATGCCCCTGCCATTTCAGCATTTTCGATCCCGAGAAGAGCGGCCAGATGGTGTCGGGACAGGCAACCGAGAACCTGCCGATGGTCCGGCTCCAGTACAACGACAGCGATGGCACGGTAAAAGCCATCGGTATCGAGGGGCTGATTTACGGGCGTCAAGCCAACCTGCTGTGAAGGGGGCGTACTGCCATGGCAACCAACAAGGACCGGGTGGCGCTGCCGCCCGTGAATGCGCAGCGGACCAACCTGACCTGCCATTTCTGCATCGTCGGCTGCGGCTATCACGTCTACAAATGGCCGGAGAATAGCGAGGGGGGCCGAGCGCCCGGCCAGAACGCGCTGGGGCTGGACTTTCGCAAGCAGCTGCCTGCGCTGGCGGTGGTGATGACGCCGAACATGCAGAACACCGTCATCGACCGGGACGGCCAGCGCCACAACATCCTCATCGTGCCCGACAAGCAATGCAGCGTGAACCAGGGCTTGTCGTCGACACGAGGCGGCCAGTTGGCCAAGGTGATGTACAACCCGGACGGCGTGGCCAGGGCCCGCTTGCGCAGCCCGCGCGTCTATATGGCCGACCAGTGGGTCGATACCAGTTGGGATGACGCACTGGCCCTCTACGCCGGCGTGACCAAGCGGATCCTGGATCGCGACGGGCCCGCCGCGCTGGCGTTCGATTGCTTTGATCACGGTGGTGCGGGCGGTGGCTTCGAGAACACCTGGGGCACTGGCAAGCTGATGTTCACGGCGCTCAAGACGCCTCTCGTCCGGATTCACAATCGGCCGGCCTACAACTCCGAATGCCATGCCACCCGCGAAATGGGCATCGGCGAGCTCAACAACAGCTATGAGGATGCCGAACTCGCCGATGTGATCATGGCGATCGGCTGCAACTCCTACGAGACCCAGACCAACTACTTCCTGGCGCACTGGCTGCCGAATCTGCAGGGCCAAACCATGGACAAGCGCAAGGCGCGCTTCCCCGGCGAAAGCGTCGCCGCGGCCAAGGTGATCTTCGTGGACCCGCGCCGCACCACGACGATCGCGGTGGCGGAGCAGGCGGCCGGCAAGGACAACGTGCTGCACCTCGATATCGAGCCCGGCACCGACATTGCGTTGTTCGATGGGTTGCTGACCTATGTGGTGGACCAGGGTTGGCACGACAAGGAATTTATCGCGGGCTATACCAAGGGGTTCGACGCGGCGCTGCGCGCGAACCGGCTGTCGCTGGAGGACACCAATCGCATTACCGGCGTCCCGGTCGACAAGCTCAAGCGCGCGGCGGAGTGGGCCTACAAGCCAAAGGCGTCCGGCCACCGGCCGCATACGATGCATGCCTATGAAAAGGGCATCATCTGGGGTAACGACAACTACCTCATCCAGTCCGCACTGGTGGACCTGGTCCTGGCCACGCACAACGTTGGCCGGCGCGGCACGGGCGTGGTGCGCATGGGCGGGCACCAGGAGGGTTATGCAAGGCCACCTTATCCTGGCAGCACGAAGATTTACGTGGACCAGGAGATCATCCACGGCAAGGGGCTGATGTACACGGCGTGGGGCGCCAATCCATTCCAGACCACACTCAATGCGCAGGAGCACCGCGCCGTGATCCTGCGACGCACCGCGGTCGTGCGAGAGGCGATGGCACGCCAGCGCGGGGCCACCGTGCCGCAGATGGCGGATGCAATCTACGACGCCGTGAAGAGCAAGGGCGGGCTGTTTCTGACCAACATCAATTTGTATCCCACCAGCCTGGCTGACGCCGCGCACCTGATGCTGCCGGCCGCCCATCCGGGCGAGATGCACCTGACTTCGATGAACGGCGAGCGCCGGATGCGCTTGTCGGACCGGTTTATGGATCCGCCCGGCACCGCGCGCCCGGACTGCTTGATCGCCGCCGATATCGCCAATACGCTCAAGCGGCTGTACGAGGCAGAGGGCAAGGGCGAGATGGCCGCGCGCTTTGGCGGCTTCGACTGGCGGACCGAAGAGGATGCTTTCAA
The DNA here is from genome assembly GCF_054589115.1 of Cupriavidus sp. 8B. Classification (NCBI taxonomy): domain Bacteria; kingdom Pseudomonadati; phylum Pseudomonadota; class Betaproteobacteria; order Burkholderiales; family Burkholderiaceae; genus Cupriavidus; species Cupriavidus sp. 8B. Next base: position 25,592 of record NZ_BAAILO010000175.1, read on the forward strand.
TGACGGCTTCCGCCAGGCGGGCCAGCCCGGCGCCGTCCCGATCGACAGCCAGGGCGGCAAGACCGGCAATCTGGTCACATACGAGCGGCTGCGTGCAATGGGCAACAATGGCGTGCAACTGCCCACGAAGGAATACCGCAACGGCCAGTTGATCGGGACCGAAATGCTCTACATGGACGGCAAGTTCGATACGGCCGACGGCAAGGCCGAGTTCAAGCCGGCGACCTGGCCCGGGCTGCCGAAGCCTGTCGCCGAGCAGAAGGCCAAGTATCACTTCTGGATCAACAACGGCCGGGTCAACGAGGTGTGGCAGACGATGTACCACGACCAGTTCAACGAATTCGTGCGCGCGCGGGTGCCCATGGCCTATCTCGAGATCCATCCAGAGGACGCTCGGGCGCTGGGCGTGACCTCTGGCGACGTGGTCGAGGTCTATAACGACTACGGCTCCACCTATGCCCTCGCTTACCTGGAGCCGGACATCAAACGCAACCAGACGTTCATGCAGTTTGGTCATTTCAACGGAGTCATGGGGAACGTGACCACGTCGTGGACCGATCGCAATGTTGTGCCGTATTACAAGGGCACCTGGGCGGACCTGCGCCGCGTTGGCAGCATGCAAGACTTCAAGGAGACGGTAAGCTTCAAGCGGCGACGCTTCGACCGCGCCTAGCGCGAACCCGGCCGGCGGCGCACCAACTCATGCCGGCTGGCCGGCGCGCGCACCTTTCCGATCACGTCACGTTGGCATCGACCGCGCCTACTGTCGAGTTGGAAGACGCCTTGCCCCGCGCTTGGCGCGCTTGCTTTTGATCCATTCTTCCAATATTATGGAATTATGGAAGAAAACGATGTGGTCCGCTCCCTCGCCGCGCTGGCCCATGGCCTGCGCCTTCAGGTTTTCCGCCTGCTGGTGGTGGCCGGGCCGTCTGGTTTGACGCCCGGTGCGATCACCGAGCAGGTCGGGGTGCCCGGTGCGACGTTGTCCTTCCACCTGAAGGAATTGATGAATGCCCGTCTGATCACGCAAGAGCGTGAAGGGCGACATCTGATCTATCGCGCCGCGTTTGAGCACATGAACGACCTGCTTGGCTTCCTGACGGCCAACTGCTGCCAAGGGGAGGCCTGTTTCGAGAATACCGCCGGCACCGTTTGCGAGTGTTAAAGGGAAACGCCAATGAAGCGCTTTCACGTCCACCTCAACGTCCAGGACCTCGGCAAGAGCATTGCCTTCTACTCGAAGCTGTTCGCGGCCGAGCCGACGCGGATCGAGAGCGACTACGCAAAATGGATGCTAGAGGATCCGCGAGTGAACTTCGCCATCTCCACCCGTGGTGGTGAGCCTGGCGTGGATCACCTGGGGTTCCAGACCGACAACGCGCAAGAGCTGGTGGCGCTGAAAGACCGCGCGGAAGCTGCCGATATGGCGCTGCTTGATGAAGGAGAGACGACCTGCTGCTACGCACGCAGCGAGAAACACTGGGTCACGGATCCCCAAGGCATCGCGTGGGAGCATTTCCACACGCTCGGGAACGTACCGGTGTTCGGTGAAAGCCGGCCTGCGGAAGCTTCTACTGCAGACTCGGCATGTTGCGCGCCGCGCGCCCCACAGGGCAAGCCGATTGGCATCGCCGTGAAATCCAACTCGTCGTGCTGCTGAAGGCCATCATGAGCGAAAAGACCTGTAACGTGCTGTTCATCTGCACCGGGAATTCGGCGAGGTCCATTCTCTCCGAAGGGCTGATGAACCATCTGGGCAAGGGGCGCTTCCAGGCTTACTCGGCTGGCAGCCACCCGACGGGTATTGTGAATCCCCTTGCACTGGCGACCCTGCGGCGCTACGGGCTGCCGACGGAAGCCTTCCGCAGCAAGAGCTGGGACGAGTTCTCCCAGGATGGCGCGCCGCAACTCGATTTTGTCTTCACGGTCTGCGACAAGGCCGCCGGAGAAATGTGCCCGGTATGGCCCGGGCAGCCGATGACGGCCCACTGGGGCGTGCCAGACCCGGCCGCATGCGAAGGGACCGAGGCGCAGAGGCAGCAGGCGATCAACGATGCCGCCATCACGCTGAAACGACGCATCGAACTGTTCCTGTCCCTACCTATCCTTAAGCTCGATGCCGTTGCCCTTCAGAAGGCAGTGCGCGATATCGGGCAAAGCTGACCATTGCTAGCAGTGCTTATGACAACCAACGTTCTAATCCTCTGCACCCACAACTCTGCGCGAAGCGTACTGAGCGAAGGTATGCTCAACCATTGGGCAAAGAAGCTGGGCAAGAATGTCCGTGCCTATAGTGCGGGGAGTGCGCCAAGTGGCCGCCTGAATCCGTTCGCCCTCGAAGCGCTGACCAATGCCGGTGTTGACGTCAGCGGCTATCGCAGCAAGAGCTGGGACGAGTTTGTCGGCGAAGGCGCGCCTGAGATGCACATTGTGATCACCGTGTGCGACAGCGCGGCCGCAGAGGAATGCCCATACTGGCCGGGCAGTCCGGTGAAGGTGCATTGGGGGTACGTCGACCCGTCGAACGCGCCCGGTGGGGATGACGGTAAGCGTCAGGCCTTCGAGCTGACACGCCAGGCCATCAGTTACCGCATGTTGCAATTGCTGCAGTTGCCGCTTGAGAATCTGAGCAAGGCCGATCTGCAGCAAGTCTTGACCGCCATTTCGAAGAGCTAAGCATCATGGCAGACCTGCCTCGCAAACTTGGGGCGGAAGCCCTTGGCACGGCGCTACTGCTGGCCGTTGTCATTGGTTCGGGAATCATGGCCGAGCGCCTGGCCGGTGGCAATGTCGCCATTGCCTTGCTGGCCAACACACTCGCCACTGTGGGCGGCCTCTATGTGTTGATCGAGGTATTCGGTCCGATCAGTGGAGCGCACTTCAACCCGGCCGTCAGCGCGGTCATGGCGGTCCGGGGCGAACTGCCCATGCCGGCCCTGCTGCCATACATCGTGGCCCAACTGCTCGGCGCCGTGCTCGGCGCGTGGCTGGCCCACGCGATGTTCGACATGAGCATTCTGCAGTTTTCCACCAAGGTGCGAACCGGCCCCGGCCAGTGGATCGCGGAAGCAGTGGCGACGGCCGGCCTGCTTCTGGTCATCCTGCGGGCGCCGAATGGGCGCGCACCCGCCATGGTGGCGAGCTACATCGGCGCCGCGTACTGGTTCACCGCTTCCACTTCCTTCGCCAATCCGGCCGCCGCCTTCGGTCGGATGTTCAGTGATACGTTTGCCGGCATCGCGCCTGCGAGCGCGCCTGGATTCATGGTCGCCGAGTTGGTTGGCGCTGCCGTCGGACTGGCGCTGCACAGCGCGTTCGAGCCTCGCACGAAGAGCGCCGGTCATCCGAACGTGATCGAGTCCTCAGGTCAACAGGACCGAGCTCCAGGGGCGCGCGAGAACATCTAGGGTCTCGCCAGGAGCGCGGTGGCCGCTGCGTGGTTACGCAGCTCCAAATCCATTCCATCCATAACGGCAGCGCCCAGCCACACCGGCTGGGCGCTGCC
>NZ_BAAILO010000175.1:29224-30109 GCF_054589115.1 Cupriavidus sp. 8B
CCATTGGCAGGGGGGGCAACCACATTAGGGATTCTCGTCGTCCGAGACGACGCGGGCCTAGTGCCCTGTGCGGGCTTCGAGGACTATGGCACTGAGAGCGCCGTCGCTCAAGTTGTCTTGGCGGCCGGCCTGGTTCGTTTTGCCGACTTGGGCTCGCATTCGAACGGCGTTACGTTGCAACCGTTAGGGTTGCCCTCGCAGCAGTGTTCGGTGAGGAAACCTATGAGCTCGTTGATCTGGTCATACTGGGCCTGGTAAATGACGAACCTGCCTTCCTGGTGACTCCTTATCAGCCCGGCTTGGACGAGTTCCTTGAGATGAAACGAGAGGGTGGCCGGCGGCAGCCCCAACGCCTGGCCAATCCGTCCGGCGTTGACGCCTTCCAGGCCCGCTTGAACCAGCAGGCGGAAGATCGCCAGGCGAGATTGCTGCGCGAGCGCGGCTAGGGCTTTGACGGCGGAGGCACTTTGCATTGGTTGTTGCATTTGGAGAAGCGATTCCACGTATTCTCCGTCAGTTTTCAGGCGGACGGTTGCTTCCTGGCATGGATGCAGGGAAACAAATATGATCTATTGTGCCCTCGGTAGTGCCGGGATTCCCGCATCACTATGAAGGCGCAAAGCGCTGTCGACTGGTGCGTCAGTTCACTCGAAGATCTCGACAAACGGCTTCTTGTCAATCACGGCCGCGCGGACCTTCTCGCGTAGCAGAGAGACGAGATCTCGCTCATTCATCAGCAGCATGTCGATCTCGCGCAGCGGGCGAGCCAAATAGTGAGAGCTCTTTAGGGTGGGGTTTTCATGCTTCTAGCTGCTGTCGCGGCTGTACGGTGTTGGCCGTTTTAGAACGTGTGAGATGTCACTTTTCTTTACTCGTAAAGAAAAG
>NZ_BAAILO010000176.1:0-1023 GCF_054589115.1 Cupriavidus sp. 8B
TGCTGATAACTTCACTTCGGCGCGTGCTTCGGCGATCCTCTTTCCCATCTCCAGCGTGATAATCTGCGCATATTCTTCCGCCTTGTCTCGCAGGATAGATGCCGCCTTCGCGATAACCCGCGCACGATCCGCAACGGACCGATGCCGCCAATCCAGTTCAAAAGCACCGTGAGCCGTCGCAATAATTCCCTCGATCTCGTCGTCCTTGGCACCTTCGAACGTTTTGACTAGTTTTCCTGTCGCCGGGTTGGTTGTCTTGTATTCCATCTAACGCTCCTCGCTATGTCAGCAGAATATGGACGGAAAATGGGATCAGATAGCGCCCGAGCCCCTGAATTTTTTTTACCATCCATGCATCGTTGGCTCATTCTGGACTTGACCCTCCCGGCAGACAATCCCATTGGGAAAGGATGCAGCGTTCACTGCCAGTTAACATGGCGCCGACGACGCAGTCTCCAAAAAAGGGATGGGCAGGGCACGTCGGTCAGTGCGCACGTGGCCTGGCCTGGTGTGGCGCGGGCGGCTAGTTCCGGGGCAAACAAGACGTGTCTTCCGACGGCCTGCTGGAGGCGGACGCACCGGCGGCCAGCAGTGCGGTCAGACGGAACCAGTGGTTTTAAGGGGCGATTGCGTCGCGGCGCCTCTGCGGTCGCGCGATCGTTGTGACGCCTCGTTGACAGCGACGGCTCCACAAGATGCGGTGAGGCCGCGAATTGGTGCGCCGGGTTACGGGACCGGCGCCACTTGATGCGCCTATTTCCAGCTCTCAGCGTATTCCCTCAATTCTTTTTCAAGGTATTCCATTAGCGCCCGTTTTGCAGGTGACGGGAAATGGCTTGGAAGCGTGAGAATGTACAGGCTGTTAAGCTGCCCGACGATCCGGTACTGCGGAAGTACTTGCTGCAGATTTTGGGCGGTCGGTCCGCACATTGCATATGTTGGCAGAATACCGATGCCCATGCCTTCCAGTACAGCATCGAGGATAAATGGGTAGTCTGCCGATTGTAGCGTTGGCTGGATATG
>NZ_BAAILO010000177.1:0-207 GCF_054589115.1 Cupriavidus sp. 8B
ACCACGATATGTCGCTTGCGCCCTTTGACCTTCTTGCCCGCGTCGTATCCTTGGCCTGCCCCCTGCGGCGAGATCCGGGTCGACTGTGAGTCGATGATGGCGGTTGTGGGCTGGGCCTCGCGCTGGATGCGCCTGCGCCATTGCTGGCGCAGGCGCTCGTGCAACTGCTCGAACTTGCCTTGCGCGCTCCAACGCAGGAAGGCCTTT
>NZ_BAAILO010000178.1:0-3366 GCF_054589115.1 Cupriavidus sp. 8B
TGCACGCCACATCCAAGACCGCCCTCTCCCCCGCCCCCACTCGACACGGTTGCTCTCCCGCGCGCGGGAGAGGGGAGCACGACAACGCAGAGCCGGCTTTGTCAGCAGTCTGGGGCCGGAATTTCCGGCTTTTTTATCGCGGCGTATGCGAACTCAGCCGCGGGCCAGCTGCCCGTCGGTGAGGCGCCACACGTTCAGCGGGTTGCCATCCTGCAGCGCGGGCGGCAGCAGTTCCGCCGGCACGTTCTGGTAGCACACCGGGCGCAGGAAGCGCTCGATGGCGGATGCGCCCACCGAGGTGGCGCGCGTGTCGGACGTGGCGGGGAACGGGCCGCCGTGCACCATCGCGTACGACACTTCCACGCCCGTCGGATAGCCGTTGAACAGCACGCGCCCGGCCTTGCGCTCGAGCACGGTCAGCAGGCTGCCGGCTTCGGCACGGTCCGCCGCATCCGCTTGCACGGTGGCGGTGAGCTGGCCTTCCAGGCGGCGCGCAACCGCCAGCATTTCCGCGTGATCGCGGCAGACGACCAGCACAGAGGACGGGCCAAACACTTCGGCTTCCATGCGGTGGTCCGCAAGAATGCGCTCCGCCGTGGTTTCGAACAGCGCGGGGCGGGCCTGGTTGGGGCCGCTGGCGGCCTGGCCGCTGCCGATGCGGCGCAGCCCTTCGATATCGCTGAGCTGGGCCACACCGTTGTCATAGGCCTGGCTGATGCCGGGCGTCAGCATGGTGGCGGCGGCTTTCTCCGCCAACGCGGCAATCGCGCCCTGGCGGAACACGTCCAGCGCCGGGCTCTCCACCGCCAGCAGCAGGCCGGGGTTGGTGCAGAACTGGCCCACGCCCATCACCAGCGAATCCACCAGGTTGCGCGCGATCTGCGCGCCGCGGGCAGCCAGGGCTGCCGGCAGCAGGAACACCGGGTTGATACTGCTCATTTCCGCATAGACGGGGATCGGCTGGGGTCGGCTGTTGGCCGTCTGCACCAGCGCCAGGCCGCCGCTGCGCGAGCCCGTGAAGCCTACTGCCTGGATCGACGGATGCGCGACCAGGGACGTGCCCACGGCAACGCCCGCGCCTACCAGCAGCGAGAACACGCCTTCGGGCAGGCCTGCGTCGGCCACGGCCTTCTGGATCACGCGCCCGACCAGCTCGGAGGTGCCGAGGTGGGCCGAGTGCGCCTTGACGACGACCGGGCAACCGGCCGCCAGCGCGGACGCGGTATCGCCGCCCGCCACGGAGAACGCGAGCGGGAAATTGCTGGCGCCGAACACCGCCACCGGGCCAACCGCGATCTTCTGCAGGCGCAGGTCGGGGCGCGGTGGCGTGCGTTCCGGCAGGGCCGAGTCGAGCGTGGCGGATTGCCAGCGGCCATCGCGCAGCACGCTGGCGAACAGGCGCAGCTGGCCGGCGGTGCGGGCGCGCTCGCCCTGCAGGCGCGCGATGGGCAATGCGCTCTCGGCGTGGGCGCGCTCGATCAGCGTATCGCCCAGGGCCTCCAGGCCGCTGGCGATCGACTCCAGGAATCTGGCGCGGGTTTCCGGCGAGGTGTTGCGGTAGGTGTCGAATGCGGCTTCGGCCAGCGCGCAGGCACGCTCGGCCTCGGCGGCGCCGCCGCCATGGAATTCCGGTGCCAGGACTTCACCCGTGGCCGGGTTGGTGGCATGGAGGATCTTGGTGGTGCCGCGCACAGCGCTGGCGCCGATCAGCATTTCGCCGGTAATGGTCATGAGCGTTTCCTGCTTTTCAACTGCGATCAAGTGGGAGCGCGCCGTAGCTTGCGCTTGAGGCGGCGCTGATGTGGCCTCGGGCGAACACGCGGGACGCATGAATGGGGATATGGCCTCGCTGTGCATTATTGTAAGACATCCTACAACATGAGGCGCTTGTCGGGCAAGCAAGAAATCCCGGACTCCGCCGGGATGATGCGGGAGCCCGGCCCTAGCCGGCTTCCACAGCCGCCGACGCCTTGCGCAGCCGCTCGCGGCTGTTGGTCAGGTGCATGCGCATGGCAGCCTTGGCGCCTTCGGGGTCACGCCGCTCGATGGCGTCAAAGATATTCTCGTGCTCGATATTGACGCGCTCGAGGTACTGCTCCCGCTCCTGGGCGCTGACATGCAGCCGGCTGCGCGGGATCACCATGGTGCCGAGGTGGCCCATGATGTCCGTGAAGTAGCGGTTGCCGGTGGCGCGCGCGATGAGCAGGTGGAACTCGAAATCGGCACCGACGGAATCGTCTCCGCCCGCCGCCGTGCGCTTGAGCTCATCGAGCGCGCCGCGCATTGCCGTCAGTTGCTCGTCGCTGCGCCGCGATGCTGCCAGGCTGGCCGCCTCGGCTTCCAGGCTGACGCGGAATTCCAGCATGGCCAGCACGTCCATGGCAGTGCCCATGGTGGCGGGATCGATGCGAAACGGCGAGCCGTTCTCGGCGCTGCGCGCCAGCACGAAGGTGCCGATGCCGTGGCGGGTTTCCACCAGGCCGCTGGCCTGCAGCCGCGACAGCGCTTCGCGCACCACGGTGCGGCTGACGCCGAGCGCGGCCATGATCTCGGACTCGGTCGGCAGCTTGTCGCCCGGCTTGAGCTGGCCTTGCTGGATGCGCTCGCTCAGGTTGCTCACCGCCTCTTCGGCAAGCGTGCGGCCGCGGCGCCGCAGCGGGGGGGTGGAGGCAAACATCGGGTTTGACATGGTGATGGGCTGGGGCTTGACCGGATCGCAATGGCCTCATTATACTGCGTCGTAAGTCATATGACGACCGATAACAGGTGTCTCCCGCTACATGGGCTATAGCAGCCGCATCGGGAACTGGGAAGCACCGCACACCAGGATCCGGCAGCAGCCGGCGCATCCAAACCGAGACAACTGCAAGGGCCGGCAGCCAACGCGGCGAGCCGCTCTTCCCGCTGGAGTTCAACATGGCCCAATCGTCCCTTTCCGCCGCGCCCGTGGCAGGCACCCCCGTGATCACCGAGCTGACCGTAGTGCCGGTGGCCGGCCACGACAGCATGTTGATGAACCTGTCCGGCGCGCACGGTCCATTCTTCACCCGCAATATCGTCATCCTGAAAGACAGCGCGGGCAATACCGGCGTTGGCGAGGTGCCGGGCGGCGAAGCCATCCGCCAGACGCTGGACGACGCGCGCGAACTCCTCGTCGGCCAGTCGATCGGGAACCACCAGGCGCTGCTCAATCGCGTGCGCACCGCCTTTGCCAGCCGCGACGCGGGTGGCCGCGGCCTGCAGACCTTCGACCTGCGCATCGCCATTCACGCGGTCACTGCGCTCGAGGCGGCGCTGCTCGACCTGCTGGGCAAGCATCTGGGCGTGCCGGTGGCCGCGCTGCTGGGCGAAGGCCAGCAGCGCGAT
>NZ_BAAILO010000178.1:3495-7178 GCF_054589115.1 Cupriavidus sp. 8B
CCGAGGCCGACAACGACTGGTTCCGCCTGCGCAATGAAGCCGCGATGAACGCCGAGGGCGTGGTACGGCTGGCCGAGGCTGCCTATGAGCGCTATGGCTTTAACGACTTCAAGCTCAAGGGCGGTGTGCTGCGCGGCGACGAAGAGATGGAAGCCATCCTGGCGCTCGCCGAGCGCTTCCCCAAGGCGCGCATCACGCTGGACCCCAACGGCGCGTGGTCGCTGGCCGAAGCCGTGCGCCTGTGCCGCGACAAGCATGGCCTGCTGGCCTATGCCGAAGATCCTTGCGGCGCGGAGGACGGTTATTCGGGCCGCGAGATCATGGCCGAGTTCCGTACCGCCACCGGCCTGCCCACCGCCACCAACATGGTCGCGACCGACTGGCGCCAGATGGGCCACGCGGTGCGCCTGCAATCCGTGGACATTCCGCTGGCCGATCCGCATTTCTGGACCATGCAGGGCTCGGTGCGGGTGGCGCAGATGTGCGCCGAGTGGGGCCTGACCTGGGGCTCGCACTCCAACAACCATTTCGATATTTCGCTGGCCATGTTCACCCACGTGGCCGCCGCCGCGCCGGGCCGCGTCACCGCCATCGACACCCACTGGATCTGGCAGGACGGCGAGCGCCTGACCAAGGCGCCGCTGAAGATCGAGAACGGCAAGGTGGCCGTGCCGACCGAGCCGGGCCTGGGCGTCGAGCTCGATATGGAGCAACTGGCGCTGGCGCACGAGCGCTACAAGAACATGGGGTTGGGTGCGCGCGACGACGCCGTCGCCATGCAGTTCCTGATCCCGGGCTGGACCTTCAACAACAAGGCGCCCTGCATGGTCCGGTGAGCGGCATCCCTGGCCCGTCACGAATACTAGAAGCCAACGAAAAGACCAGCAAAAACCAGGAGACAACCATGAACAAACCATACGCCCGGCCCGCTACCGCCGGCACGCTTGCCGCACCCGCGCGGCGCAAGTTCGGCCGGCTTGCCGCGGCCATGCTGGCCACCATGACGGCACTGGCCGCCGCAGGCGCCGTGACCAGCACCGCGGCCGCCGCGCCGGCATGGCCCCAGAAGGCCGTATCCGTGGTGGTGCCGTTCCCCGCGGGCGGCTCCACCGACACCATCGCGCGCATGCTGGCGGTGCCGCTCAATGAAAAGCTGGGCCAGCCGTTCGTGATCGACAATCGCCCGGGCGCAACCGGAGCCATCGGCGCGACCATGGTCAAGCGCGCGCCTGCCGATGGCTACACCTTGCTGGTGGCATCGATCGGCGTCTATGCCGTGAACCCGTTCCTGCAAAGGAACCTGGGCTATGACCCGGCCAAGGACTTCGACCTGCTGACGGTGGCCGTGCGCGCGCCCAACGTGCTGGTCACCAAGCCTGATTTCCCCGCGAAGAACTTGCAGGAACTGGTCGCGTACATGAAGAAGAATCCGGGCAAGGTGGCGTTCGCCAGCTCCGGCGCCGGTTCGTCGGACCATCTGACGGCCGCGCTGTTCTGGCAAAAATCCGGCACCGACGGGCTTCACGTTCCCTACAAGGGCGGGGCGCCGGCCATCTCCGACCTGCTCGCCGGCCAGGTGGACGTCTCGTTCCAGAACGTGAACGCGGTACTCCAGCATATCCGCAGCGGCAAGCTCAAGGCGCTGGCCGTGACCGGCGACAAGCGCTCGGCGGTGCTGCCGAACGTGCCCACCATGGCGGAGGGCGGCGTGAAGGATGTGGACGTGTATTCGTGGCAAGCCGTGGCCGCGCCGCGCGGGCTGCCCAAGGACCTCAAGGCCAGGCTGCATGCCGCGCTGGTCGGCTCGCTGGGCGAGCCGCAGATGCGCCAGAAGCTGGCCGAGAACGGCTTCGAGGTGGTCGCCAATACGCCGGAGCAGTTCGAACAGTTCGAGAAGCAGGAACTCCAGCGCTGGAAGGGCGTGATCGAAGCCGGCAAGATCAGCATCGACTAAGCGCGGCTTGCGCCCACGCATTGCTCTTTGCCCCGCCGACGGTGGGGCGTTTTTATTTGGTGCGGACGGGCGGATTTGGGTTCAGGCGCGGGCCGGCGCGACCTGATAGGCTTGGTTTATGTTCATCGATGCGCGCCTTCGACCCCGGCCATGATCCGCTTTTGCAAATCGCCCCTCTGCCTGCTGATCGAGACCAGGTCCCGATGGCTGATTCCGCGCGGGTTCGACGGCTTCGCGCCGGGGCCGCTGATCCTGGTGCGGCCCGGCGTGAGCCACGCGCTGATCGAGCATGAGAAGGTGCATGTGCGGCAGTTCTGGCGCTGGTGCGGCCTGATGGGCGTGCTCTACCTGGCGAGCCCGCGCTGGCGGCTGCGTTTCGAGCTGGAGGCCTACCGCGAGCAACTCAGGCACTGCGAGCCGGGCGCCGCACATCACTTCGCGCGCATGCTGGCCCGGCACTACCGGCTGGGCATTACGCAGGAGCAGGCGTATCGCTTGCTGACGGCGCCGGCCGAGCCAGGATGAACCGCGCAGTGCGGACCGATTCAGCCGAGATGGCTGCACTTGTGGATGATCAGCGCGAGCGCCACGATGCCAAGGGTCATTACGATAAGGTCTAGCACTGCGGCTCCGTGTGGCGATGTCTTGAGGGGGAGCCGCCAATCTATCGCGTAACGGGTTGCGGTACTGTCGGGAAGCGTCTGAATCGTTGTGAGGATAATTCCCACAAGCAACGGAGCAACGGCTGCGCCGCGGAGAAAAATTCTGGCGGAAGCGGTGAGATTCGAACTCACGGATGGGTCACCCCATCGGCAGTTTTCAAGACTGCTGCCTTAAACCACTCGGCCACGCTTCCGGGAGGGTTCCGAAAGGAAGAGCAGGCATTGTAGCGCGAACCGGGACGGCCCCCGTCCGTGCTGCGTGCTGCTTTGACGCTGGCGCAACGGCCAGCGCCGCGCATTATAGCAAGGCCGCGCGACGTGGGTGGCATGAGAAGATGCCTGTGAGCTTGTCGGTGTCTGTCGGACACGGCGGAACCTTAAATCCGGTTTCATGCTCCTATCATGCGTGAGGGGGAATCGCGCTCATGCGGGCGCTCCCTCCTGTTCCATGCAGTAGCAGTCAATCGAGGAGAAGAAGCAATGAACGGCAAGACTCTGTTGAGCGTGACGGCGGCCGCCGCGGTGGTTGGCTTGGCGGGTTGCGCGGCGCCGGGTGGTGGCTATGGCGGCGGTTATGGCGGCGGTTATGGCGGTGGCTACGGTGCGCCGCAGCAAGCAGCGTACCAGGCACCGCCCCCGCCCCCGGGCACCAGCACCTACCAGGCACCCGCGAATTCGGTACTTTATGGCCGGGTCGAATCGATCGAGCCCGTGACGACGCAGCAAAACAGCTCGGGCTTGCTCGGCACCGTGATCGGCGGCGTGGCCGGCGGCTTGCTGGGCCACCAGATCGGCGGGGGCACCGGCAATACCGTTGCAACCATCGGCGGCGCGGTGGTGGGTGGCGTGGCGGGCAACCAGATCGAGAAGCGTGCCGGCAGCAGCACCCAGACCGTCTATCGCGTCAACGTGCGGCTGGACGATGGCCGCATGGCGACCGTGACGCAGCGCGATGTCAGCAACCTGCGCATTGGCTCCCGGGCCCAGGTGGCCAACGACATGGCGACGCCGTACTGAGCGGCATCGCTGCGCGGCCAGTACGCGAGCAAACCGCCAGCAAAACGGCC
>NZ_BAAILO010000178.1:7341-45023 GCF_054589115.1 Cupriavidus sp. 8B
GGTGGGCTTGATGGTGGCGAGATCGGCCTCCAGCAGGCCCTTCTTTTCGGCGGCGGCCAGGTCGCGGCTGATGGTGTGCAGCGGCAGGCCGGTGTGGTCGAAGAAGGTGCTGGCCGGCACGCCGTCGGTGAGGCGCAGCGCGTTGAGCATGAACTCGAAGGGCAGGTCGGCGGCGCCGACATCGTGCTGCTCCTGCACCGCGTTGCCGGCCATGGCCTGCGCCATATACGTGGCGGGATGCTTGTGGCGCATCTGGCGCAGCACCCGGTGCGGGAACGACAGCTTGCCGTGCGCGCCGGCCCCGATGCCCAGGTAGTCGCCGAAGCGCCAGTAGTTCAGGTTGTGGCGCGCTTGCCGATGCGGCCGGGCGTAGGCGGAGGTTTCGTAGTGGAGGTAGCCCGCCTGCGCGGTGCGCGCTTCGATCAGGTCCTGCATTTCATACGCGCTGTCGTCATCCGGCAGCGCCGGCGGGAACTTGGCGAACAGCGTATTCGGCTCCAGCGTCAGGTGGTAGAGCGACAGGTGCGTGGTGTTGAACGACAGCGCGGTTTCCAGGTCCTCGGCGCATTCCGCCAGCGTCTGGCCAGGCAGCGCGTACATCAGGTCGAGGTTGACGTTGTCGAAGTTGTCCAGCGCGATGCCGATCGCGGCGCGGGCTTCGGCGCCGCCGTGGATGCGGCCAAGCGCGGCAAGATGGCGGTCGTTGAAACTCTGGATGCCGATCGATAAGCGGTTGATGCCGCTGGCGCGATAGCTGGCGAAGCGCTCTGCCTCGAAGGTGCCGGGGTTGGCCTCCATCGTGATCTCGGCGTCGGCGTCCAGCGGCAACAGCGCGCGGATATCCGACAGCAGCCGGTCCATGCCCGCGGCCGACAGCAGGCTGGGCGTGCCGCCGCCGATGAAGACCGTGTGCACCTGGCGGCCCCATACCAGCGGCAGCGATTGCTCCAGGTCGGCGCGCAGCGCGTCCAGGTAGGCGTCTTCCGGGATGTCGTGGCTGTCCGCCGCGCCGGGTACGGCATGCGAGTTGAAATCGCAGTACGGGCACTTGCGCACGCACCACGGGATATGCACGTAAAGCGATAGCGGGGGCGAGGCGGGCAGCGCGAGCTGGCCCGGCTGCAGCCACAATGACTTGGTGTCGGCCGGGGCGCCAACGCTGGCGCCCGTGGACGCCAGGGGAACGATCGGGATCATGGGCAGCCAATCTTGGGGTCGCTGGCCTGCAGGCGCTCGGTCAGCGCCTTGAGCGCGAGCGCGCGATGGCTGACGGCGTTCTTTTCCTCGGCGCTCAGCTCGGCCGCGGTCTTGCCCAGGTGCGGCAGCAGGAAGTGCGGGTCGTAGCCAAAGCCGGCATTGCCGCGCGGCGCGTCGACCACCTCGCCAGCCCACACGCCCTCGGCGATCACCGGCCGCGGATCCTCGGCATGGCGCACCAGTACCAGCACGCAGTAGTAGTAGGCGCGGCGATTGAGCTTGCCGGCCAGCTGCGAGATGAGGTGCGCGTTGTTGGCGGTATCGGACTTCGGCTTGCCCACCAGTTGCGCGTAGCGCGCCGAGTAGACGCCCGGCGCGCCATCCAGCGCGTCGACGCAGATGCCGGAGTCATCCGCCAGCGCGGGCAGGCCGGACAGGCGGCTGGCGTGGCGCGCCTTGGTGAGGGCGTTCTCGACGAAGGTGGCGAAGGGCTCCTCGGCCTCGTCAATGCCGAGCTCCCCCTGCGGGATCACCTCGAAGCCGAGCGGCGCCAGCAGCGCGCCAAACTCGCCGAGCTTGCCGGGGTTGTTGGAGGCGAGGACCAGGCGTTGCATCGCGTTCACCGTATCAGGCCAGGCCCAGCGCGCGGCGCTGGTGCGCCACCAGTTCGGCGATGCCTTGCTCCGCGATGCGCGTCATGGCATCGAGATCGGCACGGCTGAACGGCGCGCCTTCGGCGGTGCCTTGCACTTCGACAAAGCCGCCGCTGCCGGTCATCACCACGTTCATATCGGTGTCGCAGTTGCTGTCCTCGGCATAGTCCAGGTCGAGCACGGCCACGCCATCCACCATGCCGACCGACACGGCGGCAACGAAGTCGCGGATCGGGCTGGCTTTGATCTGGCCGTCGCGCAGCATGGCGGAGACGGCGTCATGGGCGGCCACGAAGGCGCCGGTGATGGCCGCGGTACGGGTGCCGCCATCAGCCTGCAGCACGTCGCAGTCCAGGTGGATGGTGAATTCGCCCAGCGCGGACAGATCGAACACCGAGCGCATGGCGCGGCCGATCAGGCGCTGGATTTCCTGCGTGCGCCCGGTCTGCTTGCCGCGGGCGGCCTCACGGTCCGAGCGCGTGTGGGTGGCGCGCGGCAGCATGCCGTACTCGGCGGTGACCCAGCCTTCGCCGCTGCCCTTCTTGTGGGGAGGCACCTTGGCCAGCACGCTGGCGGTGCACAGCACCTTGGTATCGCCAAAGGCACTCAGGACAGCACCTTCGGCGTGACGGGTGTAGTGGCGGGTCAGGGTAATAGGGCGCAGCGCATCGGCTGCGCGTCCGCTGGATCGCATGTGGGGGTTTTCTCGGGAATCGGTTCAGGACCGGATTTTAACGCCGCAGGGCGGCGCGTGCGCGTCCGGCATCAATTCCCCCGCAGGGAACCGCGAATTCCCGCGCCATTGCGGCGCGGGCGGTACTTTAGCCCGGGGTCGCCCCGGTTTCAGGGGCGGGGCCGGCTGCGCGGGCTCAGCGCATGAAATTGCTGGTCTTGTCGATCGCCGCGCGGATCTCGGCTATGGAGCGCTCGATCTCCTCCTCGGAGAGCAGGTCGGTATCGCCGCCGTTGTTCTCCAGGATCGAGGTGGTGAACGTATTGAGCGGCAGGGTCTCGGTGGCGACCGAGTCCTCATTGGACAGTTGGGCGTCGAGTTCCCACATCATGGCGATGGCGGTCGTGTTGTCGGCGCCGTCGCCGGCATTGTGCAGTGCCTGCTCGATCAGGTCCGGAATGGCATGCACCACGGACAGGTTGGTGACCTTCTCGACCAGCAGTTGCTCTTCGATGCTGCCCCACAGCCCGTCGGAGCACAGCAGGGCCACGTCGCCCGGCTCCAGCCGCAGCGGGCCGCCGATATCGATCAGCGGCAGGTTGGGCGAGCCGAGGCAGTTGTAGAGCTTGTTGCGCTCGGGGTGGTTGGCCACCTCCATCGGCAGCACGCGCTCCTGCTGCAGCAGGTTCTCGATCTTGGAGTGGTCGCGCGTGCGGGTCAGCAGGTTGCCTTTGCGCACCAGGTAGAGCCGCGAATCGCCGGCGTGGGCCCAGTGGATCTGGCCGTTCTGGACCAGGCAGCAGACCACGGTGGTACGCGGGACGTCGGCCAGCTGGTTGGCTTCGGCGTAGCGATGGATTTCCCGGTGGGCCAGCATGATGGTGTCCTGCAGGAAATCGGCAGGATTGCGGATCGAGGGCCGGGCCTGTGCCTGGAACTGGCGTGCCAGGGTCTGCAAGGCTTGTTGCGCGGCGACTTCGCCTAGCGCGTGGCCGCCCAGGCCATCGGCCAGCACCATCAACAGGGCATCCCGCGTGAAGCAATAACCCATGCGGTCCTGGTTGATGCGGCGGCCGCCTTTTCTGCTTTCCTGGTAGACGGAGAATCGCATGATGGCTGTAGGGGGTCAGTTCTTGAGAGACGGCGGCGCCATCTGCCCGCCCCACCGGCACAGCGTGCGGGCGGGCCGCGAGGCGACGGTTCTCATCATAGTTGTTAATGGTGGCAGAGTGTGGCAGAGGGTGGCGCAGGGAGGAGGTCTGCACACGGCGCATGGAGGGCGCTTCTGTGCTTTATTCGCCGCTCGAGCCGGCCTCCTTGGCCTGGATTGCCGCGGCAGGTTCCTCGCGCTTGCGCAGCAGCGTCAGGAACCGGCTTGCGAGGGGGCGCTCGGCGGCGGCCGCGGCGGGCGCGGCCGCCTGCTCGCCCAGTGCATTGGTCTGTTCGCGCAACTCCTTCTGCAGCCGGAACACGCTCTGCGGCCGCTCGGACGGGGTCAGGCGCAGGCACCATTCGACCAGGTCAACCAGGCCGTTGGTATAGCTGGCGCGCAGCCGCGTGATGGAGTCCGCCATGCGGTCGTCCTTCTCGCGCTGGTTGGCCTCCTGGGGCGGCATGCCGGCCATGCAGGCATAGAGCGTGGCGCCCAGGCTGTAGATGTCGGTCCACGGCCCCAGTTCGGAATGCTTGCCGTACAGTTCCGGCGCGGCAAAGCCCGGCGTGTACATGGGCTGGAAGCGCGCCGCTTCCATGGTCAGGATCTGGCGGGCGGCGCCAAAATCCAGCAGGATGGGCGATTCGTCTTCGCGCAGGTAGATGTTGCCGGGCTTGATATCCAGGTGCAGCAGCTTGTGGATATGCACTTCGCGCAGGCCGCTCATCAGGTCGTGGAAGACCTTGCGGATGAAGTGTTCGCGCAGCACCTTGGCGCGGCCTTGCTGGCGCGCGTGCAGGATGTGTTCCTGCAGCGTCTTGCCCAGCTCGTAGTTCATCACCATGTAGACGGTGGAATTCTCGCGGAAGAAATTCACCACGCGCACCACGCTGGGATGCGAAATCTTCGCCAGCGAGCGGCCTTCCTCGAAGAAATACTTGAGCCCCAGCCGGAACGACGCCGCGCTTTCCTCGGGCACCACGGGGATCAGTTCGCCGGGCTTGCGGCGTGCCAGCGACGACGGCAGGTACTCCTTGATCGCGACAGGGGAACCGGTCTCGTCGGTAGCCAGGTAGACGAAACTGAACCCCCCGCTGGCCAACTTCTTTACAATACGATAGTTGGACAGCAGCGTGCCGATGGGCAGCGGTGCGCTCTTTGGAGGTGATGCGCCCTTTGGCTCTGTCATAGGATTCGGGACCTTGATTGCCTCCGGATTGTCCTGACTAATCGATGACTTGTAAAGAACACAATAGCGGCCATTTTGGCCTCTCTTTTCGGCGTTCAACCAGCGTGGTTGCGGGGCTGCCGGCTCCCCAGGCTGTTTGAACCCAAGCGGCCAGATGGCCATTTCACGAGACTACTCAATGATCCACAGCATGACAGGCTACGGCCTGGCGACGCGCCAGGCGCCGCTGACGGACGCGCAGGGCGCGCCCACCGGCAGGACCGCATCCGTTTCGGTGGAGTTCCGCACGGTCAATTCGCGATTCCTCGACCTGTTTTTCCGGGCTCCCGAAGAATGCCGAGCCTTCGAGCCGGCGCTGCGGGAAATGCTCATGGCGAAGCTGTCGCGCGGCAAGCTGGAATGCCGCATCAACCTGCAGCGCGCCGATGCCGGCGCCGGCGGCACCACGCTGGCGCTCAACGATGCCTTGCTGGCGCAGATCCGCTCGATCGAGGCCACGGTAGCGGGCACCTTCACCGAGGCGGGCTCGCTGCGCATGGGCGAGATCCTGCGCTGGCCAGGCGTGCTGGTGGAACCCGAATTGTCGCAGGACGCCCTGCGCGAGGCCGTGACGGGCGCGGCCAAGGAAGCGCTGGGCCAGTTGCTGGAAGCGCGCCGCCGCGAGGGTGACGCGCTCAAGGCCACCTTGGACGAGCGCATCGAATCCATGCTGGCCATCGTCGAGCGCCTCACGCCCACCATCCCGCAACTGATCGCCCACCACCAGGACAAGCTCACCGAGCGCCTGCAGGAGGCCTTCAACCTGGTCGCGCCCGGCGGCATGCCCTCGATGAGCCGCGACGAAATCGGCGAGCGCATCCGCCAGGAAGCCACGGTCTACGGCATCCGCATCGATATCGCCGAAGAACTGTCGCGCCTGCAGGCCCACCTGAACGAAACCGGCCATATCCTCAAGAAGGGCGGGCAGGTTGGCAAGCGGCTCGATTTCATGATGCAGGAGCTCAACCGCGAAGCGAACACGCTGGGCTCCAAATCAGCGGCCAAAGAACTGGCCGATGCCGCCATGGAACTCAAACTGCTGATCGAGCAGATGCGAGAACAGATTCAGAACCTAGAATAATCATCATGAGTGAAACGTCGTCCCACGTCGCCATCGACACCGCCTACCCCGGCAACCTGTTCATGGTGGTGGCGCCTTCCGGCGCCGGCAAGTCCACCCTGGTCAACGCGCTGCTGGCGCAGGACCAGGCCATTCGCCTGTCCATCTCGCATACCACCCGCGCGCCGCGTCCCGGCGAGCAGGATGGCCGCGAATACCACTTCACCACCGTGGACGCCTTTCGCGCGGCGCGCGATCGCGGCGAATTCCTCGAGTGGGCGGAAGTACATGGCAACTACTACGCCACCTCGCGGGTGTGGATCGAGCAACAGATGGCCCAGGGCAACGATGTACTGCTGGAAATCGACTGGCAGGGCGCGCAGCAGGTGCACCAGCGCTTTTCCAATGCCATGGAGATCTTCATCCTGCCGCCGTCGCTGCAAGCGCTCGAAGAACGCCTGAAAAAGCGCGGCCAGGACGAGCCCAACGTGATCGTGCGCCGCCTGCTGGCAGCCGGCAGCGAGATGGCCCACGCGTCCGAGTCGGACTATGTCATCATCAACGAGGTTTTCGAGCAGGCGCTCGAACAGCTGCGCAGCGTCATACGTGCTACCCGTCTGCGGTTTTCGTCGCAAAAAGCGCGTCACGCCGACCTCTTCATCGAGCTCGGTATTCATTGAGTCGGAGCGCGGCGGGAACGTTTCTTGCCGCGTGCTGTAAAATAGCCGGCATCGCATAAGGTTTTGTCCCGAGGTGGATTTGATATGGCGCGTATTACCGTCGAAGATTGTCTGAAACACATCCCGAATCGTTTCGAGCTCGCGCTCGCGGCGACCTACCGGGCCCGTCAGTTGGTGCAGGGTCACACTCCCAAGGTCGAGGCCAAGGACAAGCCCACGGTTGTGGCGCTGCGTGAAATCGCCTCGGGCCAGATCGGCATCGAGATGCTCAAGAAGGTACCGACCTGATTTACGGGCGGCGGTGGCCAGTCCTAGCAACGCGTACCTTTGCATTGAGACTCTGCTAACGTACCTGTTCGCGTACTTGCTTAACCAGCCAGATTACAGAAGCCGCCCACATGTCTTCCTCCCAGCCTTCCTCCCCTGTCGTGACGGCAAGCCCCACGGCCACGCCGGCGCGATCGCGCGGAGAAGCCCCTGGTGAGGCGAGTGGCGATGCAGTGCCACCCGTTCAGCGCAAGCGCGCCGCGCCCGGTCAGTCGAGCGTGACCGCGCGTACCGGCGCTCCCAATCTTCCCGATCCGCTTGGCAACGATGTGGTTGGCGAGCGGGCCGTTGCGCCCGCGATGGGCGCAGGCAAGGCAAGAGCCGCCCAGGCAGCGGCCGAAAGTGAGCTGAGCGAGGCGTCGCCGGGCGACGCGCTCTTCATCGACGCAGTGCTGGCGCAGTCCTACCGTCACTTCTTCGGCCCGACCTCGCAACCGGCAGTGCCCCCGCGCCAGCAGGTGATCTCGATCACCCGGCTGATGGAAAAGCTCGCTTACCTCAAGCCGGCGGACCAGGCGCACGTGCGCGAAGCCTTCCAGTTTTCGGACGAGGCTCACCTTGGCCAGTATCGCCAGAGCGGCGAGCCCTACATCACGCATCCTGTCGCGGTGGCGGAGCTGTGCGCCGACTGGAAGCTCGATGTCCAGTCCATCATGGCGGCGTTGCTGCACGACGTGATGGAAGACCAGGGCATCACCAAGAGCGAGCTGGCGGAAAAATTCGGCCCCAAGGTGTCGGAACTGGTCGATGGCCTGACCAAGCTGGACAAGCTCGAATTCCAGAGCCGCGAGCAGGCGCAGGCGGAGAGCTTCCGCAAGATGCTGCTGGCGATGGCGCGCGATGTGCGGGTGATCCTGGTCAAGCTGGCCGACCGCACCCACAACATGCGCACGCTCGATTTCGTGCCGCCGGAAAAGCGCCGGCGGATCGCGCTCGAAACCATGGAGATCTACGCGCCGATCGCGCATCGGCTCGGTCTCAACACCACGTACCGCGAACTGCAGGAACTGTCCTTCAAGGTCGGTTCGCCGTTCCGCTATGCCACGCTGGAAAAAGCGGTCAAGGCCGCGCGTGGCAACCGGCGCGAAGTGGTCAAGCGCATTCTCGAAACCGCGCAGAAGGCGCTGGGCGATGCCGGCATCGTGGCGGAGCTGTCGGGGCGTGAAAAGACGCTCTACAGCATCTACCGCAAGATGCACGACAAGCAGCTGTCGTTCTCGCAGGTGCTCGACGTGTATGGTTTCCGCGTGGTGGTGGAAACCCAGATGCACACCTATATGGCGATGGGCGCGCTGCACGGGCTTTACAAGCCCATGCCGGGCAAGTTCAAGGACTACATCGCCATTCCCAAGATCAACGGCTACCAGTCGTTGCACACCACGCTGGTGGGCCCGTTCGGCACGCCGGTGGAGTTCCAGATCCGCACCCGCGACATGCACCAGATCGCGGAAGCCGGCGTGGCCGCGCACTGGATGTACAAGCACCAGGCCGACCAGGCCAACGATATCCAGCAGCAGGCGCACCAGTGGCTGCAGTCGCTGCTCGATATCCAGAGCCAGACCGGCGATTCGCAGGAATTCCTCGAGCACGTCAAGATCGACCTGTTCCCGGATGCGGTCTATGTGTTCACGCCCAAGGGGCATATCCGCGCGCTGCCGCGCGGCGCCACTGCGCTCGATTTCGCCTATGCCGTGCACAGCGACCTCGGCAACCAGTGCGTGGCGGTCAAGATCAACAACGAGCTACTGCCGCTGCGCACCGAGCTCAAGAGCGGCGATATCGTCGAGGTGGTGACGGCGCCGTACTCCAAGCCCAATCCGGCCTGGCTGGCGTTCGTGCGCACCGGCAAGGCGCGCGCGGCCATTCGCCATTACCTCAAGACCACCCGGCTCGACGAAGCCATCCAGCTTGGCGAACGCCTGCTGGAGCAGTCGGCGCGACAGCTCGGCATCGAGCTCAGGGCGCTGCCGCAGTCGGTGTGGGACCGCATGGTGCAGTGGACCGGCAATAAGCACAAGGAAGACATCTTCGCCGACCTGGCGCTGGGGCGGCGCGTGCCGGCCGTGGTGGCCAAGCGCATGGAGATCCTGCTGCAGGAGCTCTCCGGCGATGTCGACAGCGCGCTGCTGGCGGCCGTGCAGACCTTCTCCGGCGAAGAAGCCCCGGCGGTGCCGATCACCGGCGACGAAGGCATGTCGATGATCTTCTCGTCATGCTGCCGGCCGATTCCCGGCGACTCCATCGTCGGCTACCTGGGCAAGGGCGAGGGCTTGCAGATCCACGTGCAGGACTGCAAGGTGGCCAAGCGCCTGCACAGCAAGGATCCGGAGCACTGGATCGACGTAATGTGGGCGAAGAAGACCACGCGCTCCTTCGATGTGTCGATCAAGGTGATGGTGCGCAACGTCAAGGGCATCGTCGCCCGCGTGGCGGCGGATCTGACCTCCGCGGACGCCAACGTGGCGCACGTGGCGATGGAGCAGCAGGAAGGCGGCCACCAGGAAGCCACCTACATGCAGTTCATCATTCAGGTGCAGAACCGCCTGCACCTTGCCAACGTGATGCGGGCGCTCCGGCGCAACCCCGACGTCATCCGCATCTTCCGCGACCGCAACGACGGCTGACGCTGCCGTCCCGCACGCATGCACTGAGCCCGGCCGAGCCGGGCTCAGTGCTTTTCGGCTCGCGCGGCGGCGATCGGCTCCGCCTGCCTCTTGGGATAGCAGACTTTCAGGATATCGATCTGCTCCACCCCGGCCGGCGTGCGCAGGGGCACGGTATCGCCTTCGCGCGCCTTGAGCAGCGCGCGCGCGATCGGCGAGATCCAGCTCACGTGGTTGCTGTCCAGGTCGACCTCGTCCGTGCCGACGATCGTCACGGTGGTTTCCTCGCCCGCCTGGTCGGCGTAGGTGACCGTGGCGCCGAAAAAGATCTGGTCGTTGTCGCCCTGCAGGGAGGGATCCACCACCTCGGCCTTCTCCAGGCGCTTGGTCAGGAAGCGGATGCGGCGGTCGATCTCGCGCAGGCGCTTCTTGCCGTAGTGATAGTCGCCGTTCTCGGAGCGGTCGCCATTGGACGCGGCCCATGAAACGATCTGGACCACCTCCGGGCGCGCCACGTCGATCAGGTTCATCAGTTCATCGCGCAGGCGCTGGTAGCCTTGCGCCGAGATGTAGTTCTTGGTGCCGGGTGGCAGCGGGGCGGCGCCTTCGGGAAGGTCGTCGTCCTCGTCGCCGGGTGACTCTTTGACAAATGCCTTGTTCATGATCCGATCACATCTACGGGGCTGTCATTATAGGAAGCGGCGGCCTGCCGGAGGGAAAAGCAAAAAAAGTGGGGCAGGGGGGTTCCCAAACTTCAAAAGTACGTTATAATTTCTTTCTCGAGTGCGGCTGTAGCTCAGTTGGATAGAGTACTTGGCTACGAACCAAGGGGTCGTGGGTTCGAATCCTGCCAGCCGCACCACTCATTGCGAAAAGAGCTTCCAGAAATGGAAGCTCTTTTTTCATTTCCGCTTCCGCTTTCGGCTCCTGATCCGGATCCGCCTGCTTTCCGGATCCGGGTCTGACCATTCTACGGCGTTCCGCCGCGCGTCGACGGGAATGGCCGCGATTGAGACTTGTCTCATCGTGCGCCGGGCTTCCTGCCGCTAATCTTTGTTCCGGTGCGCATCCGTGCGCGTTCATAACCGGATCGCTCTCTTGCTGCTGTTTCCCGACCTGCCGGGCGGAGCGATCGCGCTTTCCTCTGGAGAGTCTTGCGATGCGATCATTGCCGTGGTTTGTCTGTGCCGCCGTGCTCGCCGTAGTGGCCGGTGCCGCATGCCGTTGGCGCAAGCCGGACATGCCGCGAACCGCGTTGCCGTCAGCGGCGAAGCGCCGGCCTTGCTCGCAAGGCTGCGCCTGTAGTCAGGCGCTCGAGGGCAAGCCAGCGCCAGCCACCGGCGAGCGCACGCGCAGTTTGCTGGTGGGCCTTTTGCACGATGCGCGGTTGACCCTTAACGTCAGCACCCTTGCCACCGGCGTGGATCCGCGCACGCAGGCGGGCTTGCTGGCTACCGACTGGCATATCCATACCGCAGGCGAGGCACGGGGCACGCTGGCGTGGCTGCTCGAGGAAGGGCATCGCGCGCTGTATCCGCAGGTTTGCCGGATCTTGTTCTCGGTGCCGCGCGCGGCGCGCGAGCGGGAGATCGTGCTGCTCGATGATCGCTTCGATCCGGTGCGCCTGGCCCGCTGCATCGACAATCTCGAGCGCGCCATGCCGGACCTGCGCGCGAGCCGCCTGCTTGGCTCGCGGGTCGACCTGGCGCGCGGCGTGCTGGCCTGGGACATGAGCCGGGCGATTCATGTCGCGCGGGCCGCCTACGACTGCGGCATGCAAACCGAAGCGCAGGCCTGGGCCGTGATCGAGCAGGCCGCGTCGCAGGTCTTCGCGCAGATGGCGTCCTGGCAGGAGGTTGCGGTGAGCTACCTGCTGGGCCGCGCGATGTGGGCCGGGCCTGGCGCCGGGCTGCAGCGGCAGCTAACGTTTGTCCGGCATTGCCTCGAGGATTCGGATGGCCCCTTGCGCGACGTGCGCTATCGCGCTGCGCGCCATGGTATGTAGGCGCGTGCCGTCTTGCGGGGCTGAGGCCGGCGGCATAGGCTGGTTCAGGAGGGCGCAGGGCGCCAGGCGCTATGCTTCATGCTTGCGGCAAGAATCAGGGAGGATCCAATGAGCAATGCGGACTGGCGGGTGGAGGCGTATCGGGGCATGGACGTCTATGTGCTTGTATCGAAGCCGGGAGGCAACGGCATCCCGGCGTTGGGCAAGGTTGCCCAGTGGGGGTACGAGGTGCGCGTTTGCCAGGAGGGTGCGGATCCGTCCGATGCCGGCGACATCGAGCGCTTGTCAGGCGACGGCGCGCAGTTTGCTACCCGGCACGCTGCCGAAGTCGCGGCCTTTGCTGCTGCCTATCAGCTTGTGGACAAGCTCGTGGGGCCGGTGACGGACTAGTGGGCGTGTCGCCTTTGCTTGCGGGAAAGGCGGAAGTGCGCCGTAGTGCGTGCCGGCGAAGGCGCCGCTTTGCGGGTTATTGCGTTCTTCGAGACCAAGCTCGAAGCGCTGGATCAGGTGAACCGTTACCTGAAAGACATGCTGGAGCCGGAAGACGGTGAGGCGCGCGCAGGCCGGTGCGCTTGACGGCGGGCCAAAAACAGGGCTCAAGGCAGGGTCCTGTGGCGGCTCCTTTCACGATGGCGTCACAAAGCGATTGCAATGCGCGGCAGGATCCACCATAATCCGGCCTCTCGGACGCGGGGTGGAGCAGTTGGCAGCTCGTCGGGCTCATAACCCGAAGGTCGCAGGTTCAAGTCCTGCCCCCGCAACCAAAGACCCTTTCCGGTCTTCCGAGACCTAGCCTCCGGGCCGTTCTGGCCAAGTTCTGCAAATTTCCAAAGATTCGAAACCCGTGCATTGCCCGGGACAAGTTCGCATTGCGTGCGCCCTGGCTCGTGCTGTTCAGCGTCGCCAGCGGCCGCCTCCACCTCCGCTGCGTCCGCCTCGCGCTCCCCCCGTGCCTCCCCAGCCGCCCCCATGGTAGTAGCCGTGCGCCATGCCGGCATGGTGGGGATAGCCGCCGTAATATCGCGGCCCGCCCGCGTGGTAGCCGGGGCCGCGATAGTAGCCATAGGCGCGATAGCCACGATAACCGTGATAGCTGCCGTAACCGTAGTAGAAGGCGGGACTGTAGAACCCGCCGTAGTAGGGCAGTGCGTAGTCGTACCCGTACCCGTACCCGTAGCCGTACCCGTACCCGTAGCCGTAGCCGTAGCCGTAGCCGTAGCCGTAGCCGTAGCCGTAGCCGTAAGTGCCAGGAGGATAGACGACGCTGCCGTCGTAGAACCCATAGGGATCGTAGGGGTTGTAGGGGGTGTAGCTGTCGTAGGGGTCGTAGTAAGGAAAGCCGGCGCATGCGCCCACGCACAGCACGGTCACTGCTAACAACAAGCGGAGCAAGGCGCGGTGCATGGAGTTTCTGGTTCACCAACGGATCGCGCCCGGCGGGTGCCGGGCGATAGCAATTTGAGATTGTGATCCGCCGGGAGGCTCACTGTCACGCTGGCTCGCGCACGCACAGCGCCCGCCAGAGATTCAGGCCGGCGCCCGGGCCAGTTCGGCCGCGCGCGAAAACGTGTCGCGCACCTGCGGCTGGCCTTCGCGCTCGGCAGCCTCGGACCGCGCCGTCAAGCGCTCGATCAGTACGCTCAGGTTATTACCCTTCGGGGCAGTCTTGCTCGCGCCGCACTGATCGACGGCCTCGCGCACTACCTGTCCGAGTTCCTCGATCACATCCGCGCCGTCGAAGGCGCTGATCGACAGGGCGGAAATCTGCTCGAGGTAGAGGTTGACCAACGCTTCGTCGTGTACCGGTTCGGGCATTTCCGTCTCCTGGGCAAAATCGGCTGGGTGCAATCCATTGTAGTAGGCCGCATGCCCGACGCATGTCGGCACACGGCCTACAGGGCGGCTCCCTCGCGCAGGGCTTGCGTCAGGTCAAGGCATGTGGATGTTGATAATGATTCTTATTTGTAAGAGCGCGGGCTTTCTCCTACAATCGGCGCTCGCCTGGGGCACGGCAAGGTGCTCCTGGCCAACTGTCTTGCCGAGGTAATCGAAATCATGATGCTGCAGATCCCCGATGTGCTGACAAAGGCGCAGGTAGCCCAATGCCGCGCCTGGATGGACGCGGCGGAATGGACCGACGGCAACGCCACTTCCGGGCACCAGTCGGCCCTGGCCAAGCGCAACCTGCAACTGCCCGAAGGCTCGCCCGTGGCGCGCCAGGTGGGCGACCTGATCCAGGACGCGCTGGGCGCCAATCCGCTCTTTATCTCGGCCGCGCTGCCGCTCAAGGTCTATCCGCCCTTGTTCAACCGCTATGAGGGCGGGCATGCGTTCGATAACCATATCGACAACGCGATCCGCCACCTGCGCGGCACCAACTTCCGCGTGCGCAGCGACCTCTCGGCAACGCTGTTCCTGACGGAGCCGGAAGACTACGATGGCGGCGAGCTGGTAGTGGAGGATACCTACGGGCAGCAACGCGTGAAGCTGCCAGCGGGGCACATGGTGCTGTACCCGGCCACCAGCCTGCACCATGTCAGCCCGGTTACGCGCGGCGCGCGCGTGTCGTCATTTTTCTGGATTCAAAGCATGGTGCGCGACGAGGGCCAGCGTTCGGTACTGTTCGAGCTCGATACGCAGATCCAGCGGGTCGGCCAGGCCCTGGGACACAAGGACGCGGCCGTGGTGGGGCTGACCGGCGTGTATCACAACCTGCTGCGACGCTGGGCCGACGCGTGAGCGGCGACGTGGGGAATGAGGAAGACGGGGGGGGGCGAAGCGGGGAAGGGGATGTTGAGGCGGGATGCCGAGGCTTGATACTCGCGAATCGCCGGCATCGGCCAGCCATTCGCGATTCACTGTGCAACGAGGCTAACGGCGATCCCGATGCTGCGGCGGTAACGGGACCATGGCTACGCGTCGTCGCGCGGGCTTGAGCGCACGCTGCATCGGCCAGAATACGTATTGGGTATGCGGGTCCATCGGCTTGCCGAAGTAGGACACCCACACCTGCACGCCCTGTTCGGTTTCTGCGACGATGGCAGCCACTGCGCGGGCTGCGACTGCGGGAGATTTGAGCAAGGTGGCCAGTGCTTCGACACCTTGGACCACGTGGTGCTTGACACCACCGAACCATGCATATTGACGCATGGCAGATAACAAACGCTCGGTCATGAACTCTAGTGTTTGGTTGGTAGTAATGATCAGACTGGAGCTTACACGCTTTGTTCAGTGCCGATCGATGGGACCTGTCTATCGCTTACCCTGAGTCATCGGATGTCCCAACCGCGGGCGGCCGGCCTTCTTGTCTGTTGTCATTGCGTCATTGCGCTAGTGCCGATCGGCCAGCGCA
The DNA here is from genome assembly GCF_054589115.1 of Cupriavidus sp. 8B. Classification (NCBI taxonomy): domain Bacteria; kingdom Pseudomonadati; phylum Pseudomonadota; class Betaproteobacteria; order Burkholderiales; family Burkholderiaceae; genus Cupriavidus; species Cupriavidus sp. 8B. The sequence goes on from NZ_BAAILO010000178.1 coordinate 22,273, forward strand.
TTGACAACGCAAGGGCCGAGGATTAGCGTCATCAACAGGAACATCCGACCCTTGAAGCCTTCCTGGGAGCTTGCCGATGACCGAAGACATGCTGCTGCAACTGATGGTGGAAGTCGAGAAGGAAGACCCGATCGACTATGCCGATCTGCCCTTCGACGACGCCACGCTGCGCGCGTTGGTGTGCCGTCTGGTGGCGCAGCGCTCCAGCGCCATGGAGACGGCCGGCATGCCGGTGGACGCGTTGCTGGCTACCATGTGGGCCTCCACCGCCAAGCTGGTGCTGGAGAATATGGTGCTTAACGCGCGCCTGCTGACGCTGCAGGGTTTGCCGGATGACGCCAACGCGCTGATCGACCGCATCGCCCGGCAATCCCGCGGCACGCCCTGAGCCGAGTCCGCCCGCAGGCGGCTCCGGCCGCTTGTGCCGCCGATCCGAAGTGATGGATCGGCGTGTGGTGCATCGTTATCATCCAGCAGGGCGCCTCCCATTTCGATACACTACGGGTTTTCGCCCCCGACACCGTCGCGTTGCCCGCGTAAGCGACTGCGCGCGGTACTGCTGATATGGAGGATTTCGGGTGATCAAGTGGATAATCGTCGCGGCGTACCTGGGAGCGATCCTGTACGTGCATTTCCGCGGCAAGGTGAGGCTGCGCATCTGGCGCCAGTTGCTCGACCATTCGGCCCTGGTGGCCCCGGTCAACTGCTTCATGTATGTATTCTCCGGCGTGCCGCGCACGCCCTACATCCCCGTCGAGCGCTTTCCCGAACTCGAGAAAATCCGCGCCGCCTGGCCGGAGATTCGCGATGAAGGCCTGGCCCTGGCTGCCATGCGCAAGATCAAGGCCGCCGACAAGAACGATGATGCCGGTTTCAACTCGTTCTTCAAGTACGGCTGGAAGCGTTTCTACCTGAAATGGTACGAAGCCCGCCATCCCTCGGCCGAGGTCCTGTGCCCGCGCACGGTGGAGCTGCTCCGTGGCTTGCCGAGCGTGAAGGCGGCGATGTTCGCCGAGCTGCCGCCCGGTGGCAAGCTGAACCCACACCGCGATCCGTTCGCGGGTTCGCTGCGTTATCACCTGGGCCTGGCCACGCCTAACGACGACCGCTGCTTTATCGAGGTCGACGGCGAGCGCCATAGCTGGCGCGATGGCGAGGGCGTGGTGTTCGACGAGACCTACCTGCACTGGGCGGAGAACAAGAGCGACAGCAACCGCCTGATCCTGTTCTGCGACATCGAGCGTCCGATGCGCTTCGGCTGGGCCGGCAAGATCAACCGCTGGCTGGGCCGCAAGGTCATGACCGCGGCGAGCTCGCCCAATGAAGAGTCCGACCAGACCGGCATGATCAACCGCCTGTTCCGCATTGTCTGGCTCGGCGGCCAGTATCGCCGGCGTTTCAAGGCGTGGAGCCGGCCGGCTTACTACGTGGTCAAGTTTGGCCTGATCGCCGCTGGCGTGGCGCTGATCGTGTACCTGTAACGCTGTAACGTGCAAAATGAAAGGGCCGGCTGATGCCGGCCCTTTCATTTGCACATCGGCGATTGGCTATCGACGCCGCCGCTCCAGCTCGTCGTCGAGCGCCTCGTAATGGGCGCGCTTGGCCTGGTACATGCGGGTGTCGGCCAGCTTGACGGCATCGCTCAGGCGCTCACCTGCGCTGCAGCTTGCCGTGCCGATCGACAGGCTGAGCGCGGTGCCCGGATAGAACTGGTTGTTGAGCTCCACCACCTGGTGGATCTGCTCGACCACCGTGGCCACGCCGCGCTCGTCGCGCGCCGGCAGCAGCACCATGAATTCGTCGCCCCCGACCCGCGCCACGCAGACCTGATCGCCCACGGCCTTCTTCAGCGCCTCGCCGGTACGGCGCAGGAGCGCATCGCCGTCGCCGTGGCCGAGCTGATCGTTGACCTGCTTCAGGCCATTCAGGTCGACCGCGATCACGCTGACCGGCCACGGGCCCTTGCGTCCCAGCCGCGCGAGCTCGTCTTCGTAGTAGGCGCGGTTGTAGAGCTTGGTCAGCACGTCGTGCTTGCCCAGGAACTCGACATAGGCCTCGGCCTTCTTGCGCGCGGTGATGTCGGTCAGCGACACCAGCACCTGGTCCCATTCCGCCTCGCAGCCGGGGAACACCGACCACTGCATGAACACGTCCACGGCCCGGCCATCCAGCGCATAGTTGATGACTTCGCGCTGCTGCCAGAGCTTCTCGTTCCAGAGGTCAATCAACTGCTCGGCGAACTGGATGCGCATATTGTCGCGGAACACATCGCCCAGGCGCGAGAGCAGCTCTGCCTTGGTTGACGCGCTGAACATCAGCAGGGTTTGCTGGTTGACGTCGAGCACGCGGATTTCCTGCATGCAGCGCGAAATGAAATCCGGATGCACGTTGAGGAAGGTGCGGAAGTCCGTGATGCCCGCACCGCGGACTTCATCCAGCAGTACCTTGACCGCGCTGAAATCCTCGACCCACAGCGAGACCGGCGAATGCTCGAACAGGCCCAGCGCGTATTGCTCGCTGCGGCGCAGCCCGCGCTCGGTGGCCACGCGCGCGGTAATGTCCTCGATCGACAGCAGCACGCGTTCCCAGCTTGCCTCAAAGCCGGGCATGACGGTGGCATCCAGGCGGATGTCCAGCCGCTTGCCTTCCAGCGTGTAGTTGACGGTCTGGCTGGAAAAGCGCAAGCCGCCGTCCCACAGCTGGCCGAGTTCCTCGACGTGCTGGTCGAACATATCGTCGCGAAAGACGGTGTCGAGGTTATTGACGAGATCGGCGAGGTCGGCGGCGCGAAAGAGGTCCAGCGTGCGCTGGTTCACGTCCAGCACGCGGATCCGTGCCGAGCAACGCGCGACTTGTTCCGGATTGGCGCGCAGGTGGCTGCGCAGGTCGGTCACGCCCTGCGCGCGCAGGGCCTGGAAGTGTTCGCGCACGGCGCTGAAGTCTTCCAGCCACAACGAGACAGGCGCCAGCTGGAACAAGGCCTTGTATTCGTTATCGATCCGCTGCGTGTCGGTCGTTGCCATCAATGCGTCTTTTCCCAATCCCTATCCCCATCCCAATCCTGTTCGGCGCGGGCCAGGGCTGGCACGCGTGTGGCGCGGCTGGCTTTGTGCCGCCTCGGATTTGCCGGGGCCGCCGCCATGCTCGCTACGAGCGATAGCATAGGGCAGCAGGGGAGGGAATGGATAGCGTGTGGCGTAAAAACCCACACACGGCGCCCGCCGGCGCGTCAGCCCCGGCGGGAGAGCTCGGCGATGCGCGCGGGGGCGTAACGGTGCTGCGCGTTTTCCTGCTCGGCGATCAATTGCAGCGTGGCCGCCTGCAACAGCGAGCCGGCGGTCAGGTGCAAGGCCAGGGTGCGTAGTTCATCGAGCTTGCCGCTGGCAGCGGAGTTGGCATGAGTCATCTCAGTCAAGGTCTGGACAGGAACCCGGCCGATGGTATCGGCAAGCCGGGTGGGCCTGCTTTGTCCCTGGTCATGCTCTGTGCGCGCGGCGTTGTCTTTGGTGTCCTGGCCAGCTCTGGCATCGGTGCGCGCCACGCGATGCGCCGGGTCGGCGCGGCGGGCGGTGCATAGGCGCAGGGCGGAGCCCACGGTCTCGATGGCGAGCGGGAGGGAGGGGTGCGGCATCTTGTTCTCCTTGGAGCGCGGCCTGCCGGTTTCGGCAATGTTCGCAAGGATGCCGGCCCGGTCCGCCGCCGCCTAGCGCGCTGCGATGAACGGCGCGATGCTAGGAGCAAATGGTGGCGTGAGGCGACGGATGTGGCGCGCCAGGCCCGTCGCCAGCCATCTAGCATCGGCCGCTATGGCTTGTCCGCCAGGCGCGCCACCACCGCAGCAAGCTTGCGCAACGCCCGCTCGATCTCCGGCGTGAACGGCGTGCCGCAATTGAGCCGCAGGAAATGGTCGAAGCGGTTGGAGTTGGAGAACATCACCCCGGGCACGACCCGGATGCCGGCCGCCATGGCCTGGTCGAACACGGCCTCGGACGGGACCGAGCCCGGCAGCTCGACCCACAGGTGCAGGCCGCCGTTCGGGTTGGAGGCGCGCGTGCCCGCTGGAAACTCGGCGGCAATCGCCTGCGCCACCTGCGCGCGCTGGCTGCGCAATTGCTCGCGCAGGCGCCGCAGGTGCCGCTCGAATGCGCCGGAACCCATGAACTCGGCCGCCGCCATCTGCGCCAGCAACTCATTGGGCCGCGACTGGCTGTACTTGAGCATTTCCACGCGCGCCTGCCACTTGCCCGCGGCGATCCAGCCCAGCCGCATGCCGGGCGCCAGGATCTTGTGCAGCGAGGCGCAATGGATCACGCCGCCGCTGCGGTCCCAGGCCTTGAGGGCGGCCAGCGGCGCGTCGCTGTCCGCCAGCGCGCAGAAGCAGTCGTCCTCGATCAGCGCGATGGCGCGTGCCTCGCACCAGGCCACCAGTTGCGCCTTGTTGGCGTCCGGCATGATGCTGCCCAGCGGATTCTGCAGGTTCGGCACCACCACCACGGCGCGGATGTTGTCGTAGGTCTGCGCCGCCAGCTCCAGCGCTTCGAGCGAGATGCCGGTCTGCGGGCTGCTGGGAATCTCCAGCGCGCGCATGCCCAGGCTTTCGAGGATTTGCAGCAGGCCGTAATAGGTGGGCGACTCCACGGCAATCACGTCACCGGGCTGCGCCACCGCGCGCAGCGCGAGGTTGAGCGCCTCGGTGCAGCCGTGGGTCACCAGGATATCTTCCGGCGCTACCGTGATGCGCGAGAGCAGCGCGTTGCGCGCCAGCACGGCGCGAAAGGCCGGATGGCCGCCGGCGTCGGCCGCGCTGCCGAACAGTTGCGGGTGAAGGCGCAGCGCGCGCGCCGCCGCATTGCGCAGGCCTTCCGCCGGGTACAGCGCGGGCGCGCCGCAGGCGCCGGCAAAGTTCACCGCGACCGGTTGCTGGCGTCCGCGCGCGGTGATGGCGGAAATGCGCTCATGGATGCCCACGTATTGCGCGGGGTCCGGCAGTGCGGCGACCGGTTCCTCGATCGGCGCCAGCGGCTTGTGCCGGCGGTGCCGCACGAAGTAGCCCGAGCGCGGCCTGGCCTCGAGCAGGCCATCGCTTTCCATCTGCCGGCAGGCCTGCAGCGCGGTGGACAGGCTCACGCCGTGCAGCTCCATGAGCGTGCGCACGGAGGGCACGCGGTCCCCCGGCTTCAGGACGCCGGTTTCAATGGCGTGCAGGTAGTGCTGGGCAAGCTGGCGGTAGAGCGGGACGGATTCCATGCGGCATGGTGACGCGGCGGCGGCCGGCGCAACAGATACAGATAGGGGGCTTCTGTATCGTAACAGATGGTCTGTCATGCCTCTGTTACGGTTCACAAGCCATTGGCGTGTGCCTGTTTTGGCCCGGCCCGCATCGGTAGTCTGGAACCCTGTCAAAGCCAGGGAGCCGGCATCATGCAAAGCTATCGTTCAGACCCGACCATCCCCACTGTCCAGCCTGTACAGCCTACACGCGCCATGCTGGCTGGCGCTGAGCCGCAAGCCCAGGCGCTCGACCTGGAAAGCAGCCGCGTGCTGCGCTTCCATGCCAAGGCCGGCACGACCCTTTGCGTGCTGGAGGGCGAAATCGAACTCACCGAGGCGCCGCGCTGGCTGGCCGGCACCGTTTGGCGCCAGCCGCGCCGCCTGCCGGCCGGCAGCGTGGTGGCGCTGTCGCCGGGCTGGGTAGAAGTGCTAGCCCGTCAGGCCGCCTTGCTGCGGCTGCAGGCCCCCGCGGCAAGGCCCTGGTGGAATCGCTGGCTGCGGCTGGCGCAGGCATGAATCCATGGAGAGCAACACGATGGGATCGTCCATATCGACGTGCCCGCCACGCTGGCCGACGGCGCGCAGACCCAGCACCTTGGCGACCTCACCTTCCCGGTGCTGCGCCGCCTGGTGGACGATGTGGTCACGGTCAGCGACGCAGAGCCGGTCGAGGCCATGGCCTTCTTCGCCGGGCGCATGAAGATGATGATCGAGCCGACCGGCTGCCTGGCCGGGACAGCCGCCTTGGGGCGGTCAGTCCTGGTGGTCGTGCGCGCTCAGCATGGCATGGGCCACCAGGTCCAGGGCGGGCCGGGTGTCGCCGTTCTTGTCGGTCCAGACCTTGGGCGTGAGGCTACCCGACAGCGCCACCGACTCGCCATCCTCCAGCGCCAGCAGGCCTGCGCGCACCTTGTCGGCAAACGCGATCACGTTGACGATGACGGTGTCGCCATCGTTGATCGCGGCCTTGAGCTTGGCGGTCACGTACTGGCTGCCGCCCTGGCCGGTACGCTCGCTGGCGTGGCCGTGGAGCCGGCCGCTGACTAGTGCGTCGATCATCTTGCTTCCTTCCTGGTCTGTTCTGTTCTGTTGGGCACGCTGGCGTTGGGCACGGTAATGCCTTGCCGGGGTGCGGAAGATCTCACAATTTAGCGGTCTCGTGGCAGAGAATGCGGACCCTGGCCCTAAAAACGATAAAATTGCGGTCCGGCCAGCCCGACGCTCAACCAGAGTGCAGTCAGCGCCCCTTCCAGGGCCGACCCACCGGCCGCAGAATTCCAGGTTCCCATGCTACGTCTAAGTGAAGTCAAACTCCCGCTCGACCATGCCGAGAGCGATCTCAAGGCCGTGGTCCTCGCCCGCCTCGCCGAGCTCGGCGTCAAGGCCGATGGCCTGACCGGGTTCACCGTGTACCGCCGCGCGCACGATGCCCGCAAGCGTTCCGATATCAAGCTCACCTACATCATCGATATCGCGGTGAAGGACGAAGCCGCGGCGATCAAGCGCATGGCCGGCAAGCCGAACTGGAGCGTGACGCCGGACATGGCCTACCGCTTCGTCGCGCAGGCGCCCGCGCCGGGCACCACGCTGCGCCCGGTGGTGATCGGCATGGGCCCGTGCGGGCTGCTGGCCGGGCTGATCCTGGCGCAGATGGGCTTCAAGCCGATCATCCTGGAACGCGGCAAGGAAGTGCGCGAGCGCACCAAGGACACCTTCGGCCTGTGGCGCAAGAGCGTGCTCAACCCCGAGTCCAACGTACAGTTCGGCGAGGGCGGGGCCGGTACCTTCTCTGACGGCAAGCTCTACAGCCAGATCAAGGACCCGAAGCATTACGGCCGCAAGGTGCTTGACGAGTTCGTCAAGGCCGGCGCGCCGGAAGACATCCTCTACCTCGCGCGCCCGCACATCGGCACGTTCCGCCTGGTGAGCATGGTGGAGAAGATGCGCGCCGAGATTTTCTCGCTCGGCGGCGAGATCCGCTTCGAGACCCGCGTCGAGGACGTCGACATCGAGGGCGGCAAGATGCGCGGCCTGACGCTGTCCAACGGCGAGTACCTGCAGGCCGACCACGTCGTCCTGGCGGTCGGCCACAGCGCGCGCGACACCTTCGAGATGCTGCACGAGCGCGGCGTGTTCATGGAGGCCAAGCCGTTCTCGCTGGGTTTGCGCATCGAGCACCCGCAGGGCATGATCAACAGCAGCCGCTTTGGCAAGTTCGCTGGCAACAAGCTGCTGGGTGCCGCGGACTACAAGGTGGTGCACCACGCCAGCAACGGCCGCGCTGTGTATAGCTTCTGCATGTGCCCGGGCGGCACGGTGGTGGCCGCGGCCTCGGAGCCGGGCCGCGTGGTCACCAACGGCATGAGCCAGTACATCCGTGCCGAGCGCAACGCCAATGCCGGCATCGTGGTGGGCATCACGCCGGAGGATTTCCCCGGCGGCCCGCTGGCCGGCATCGCCTTCCAGCGCCACTGGGAAGAGCGCGCGTTCGAGCTTGGCGGGCGCAACTACAATGCGCCGGCCCAGCTGGTGGGCGACTTCATCGCGCGCCGGCCTTCCACCGCGATGGGCTCGGTCGAGCCTTCGTACAAGCCGGGCGTCACGCCGACGGACCTGTCCTCCGCGCTGCCCGACTACATCATCGAAGCCATCCGCGAAGCGCTGCCCGAACTCGACAAGAAGATCGCTGGCTTTGCCATGCATGACGCGGTGCTGACCGGCGTGGAAACGCGTACGTCATCGCCGTTGCGCATCCGCCGCAAGGATAACTACCAGAGCATGAACGTGGAAGGCCTGTACCCGGCCGGCGAAGGCGCCGGCTATGCGGGCGGCATCTACTCCGCGGCCATCGATGGCATCGAAGTGGCCGAGGCCGTGGCATTGAGCATCGTCAACGGCAAGGCGGGCTGAACGGGTTTTAGCCTGCGGCAGGCCTGGCAGCTTCCAGCCAGGCCGCAGCCCCCAGCCCGGCCGCGCGCCCGCTGGCAAAGCAGGCGGTCAGCAGGTAGCCGCCGGTGGGCGCCTCCCAGTCCAGCATTTCGCCGGCGCAGAACACGCCCGGCACGGCGCGCAGCATCTGATGCGCGTCCATCGCCTCGAACGCGACGCCGCCCGCGCTGCTGATCACTTCATCGATCGGGCGCGCGCGCAGCAGGCGCAAGGGCAGCGCCTTGATCGCCGCCGCCAGCCGCGCGGGATCGGCAAATTCCTCCTTTGACAAGCACTCACGCAGCAGCCCGGCCTTCACGCCGGTGATGCCCAGCTTGCTCTGCAGGTGGCTCGACAGCGAGCGCGCGCCGCGCGGGCGCTGCACCGCTTCGGCCACGCGTTCGGCAGACAGGCCCGGCGCCAGGTCGAGATGGATCGTAGCCGCGCCGGTGGCTTCCAGCAGGTCGCGCATTGGCGCGCTCAATGCATAGACCAGGCTGCCCTCGATACCGCCGGCGGTGATGACGAACTCGCCCTGGCGATAGTGCTCCACGCCATCGCGGTCGCGCAGCCCGAGGGCCACGGCTTTCAACGGATGGCCGGCAAAGCGCGTGTGGAGGTGCTCGCTCCAGGCTACGTCGAAGCCGCAGTTGGCGGGGCGCAAAGCGGCGATGTCCACCCCGCGTGCTGCCAGCAGTGGTACCCATGCGCCGTCGGAGCCCAGGCGCGCCCAGCTGCCGCCGCCAAGCGCCAGCACCGTGGCATCGGCATGAACCAGCCGCTCGCCATCCGGCGTGGCAAAGCGCAGCTTGCCCGATGCATCCTCCCAGCCGCGCCAGCGATGCCGCATATGGAACTGCACGCCGGCTTCGCGCAGGCGATGCAGCCACGCGCGCAGCATCGGCGCGGCCTTCATGTCGGTGGGGAAGACGCGGCCCGAACTGCCGACGAAGGTCTCGATGCCGAGCCCGTGCACCCAGTCGCGCAGCGCTTGCGGATCGAAGCCAGCCAGCAGCGGCGCGATCTGCGCGCTGCGCTTGCCATAGCGCCCGAGGAAGGGCTGTGCCGCTTCGGAATGCGTGAGGTTCATGCCGCCGCGGCCGGCCATCAGGAATTTCCGGCCGACCGAGGGCATGGCGTCGTACACGTCCACGCGCAATCCACGCGCCGCCAGCACTTCGGCCGCCATCAGGCCGGCCGGCCCGCCGCCGATGACGGCGACGCTGGCGGTGGAGGCGGAAGCGGTGGAAGAGGGCATGGCTTGAATCCGGGGAAACGCAGTCGATCGGGGAATGCTGGCCGCGTGGAGATGCTGCCTGCGGCGGATCGGATTATATAGGTCGGCCCTTCGCCGGGGCTCAGGCGGGGGGCTGCTAAGATGGCCCCTTTGCCTATTTCGCGCGCGCCACCGGTTTGCTGCATCTGTCCATGTCCCTGTCGTCCACTTTCTCATTGCCTCGATCCGCCGCGCGCGCCCTCGTGCCGGTGCTACTGAGCCTGCTGGCCGCCATGCAGCCAGCGCACGCGCAGGAGACCGCGCAAGGGCTGCAGGAAAAGGCGATGAAGGGCGATTTCCTGTCGCAGCGCAACCTGTCGTACTGCCTGCAGTCCGGCTGCCTCGGGCTGGAGCGCGACCGCGTCAAGGCCTGCATGTGGCGCAAGGTGATCGTGCTGTCCGGCGAGCGCCATGTCACCGACCTGGATACCGCCAACCTGGAGTACGTCTGCGGCAAGCTGGGCACGGCCGAGCGCGATGCGGCCATGCGCCAGGCCGAGGCGCTGGCCAAGCAGATCTACGGGCCGCGGCGCTGAGCGGCTTTGGCGTGCCTGGGCGGGAGGCTAAAATAGCGGTTTAGCGCCGCCACTCATCGCCATGCCCACCGCTTCGCCATCCACCCAGTCCGTCATAGACGCTACCCAGCAATGGCTGGAGCGCGCGGTGATCGGCCTCAACCTGTGCCCTTTCGCAAAGGCTGTGCACGTGAAGCGGCAGATCCGCTATGCGGTGAGCGATGCCACCGATACCGAGGGCGTGCTGACCGATCTCGAGACCGAGCTGCGCATACTGGCCGAGGCCGACCCCGCCGAGATCGACACGACCCTGCTGATCGTGCCGCATGCGCTGGCGGAGTTTCTCGACTACAACGATTTCCTCTACTTCGCCGAGCGTTTGCTCAAGAGCCTGCGCCTGGCGGGCGTCCTGCAGATTGCGAGCTTCCATCCGCACTACGAGTTCGGCGGCAGCGAGCCGGACGACATCGAGAACTACACCAACCGCGCGCCTTACCCCATCCTGCACCTGCTGCGCGAAGACAGCATCGCACGGGCCGTGGCGGCCTTTCCCGATGCGTCGGACATCTACGAGCGCAACCAGGAAACCATGCGCCGCCTCGGCCATGACGGCTGGCGCAGGCTGATGACCGAGGCTGGCGGGCAATAAATCTGGCAATAGGCCGGGTAATAGGCTGGGTAATAGGCCGGGCAATTAAAAACGCGCCGCATCGGCGGCGCGTGGAGGCGGGCTCGGGAACGCCTCAGCCGGCAGCCGCGGCTGCCGGCTCGCCAGCATGGTCCTGCGTATAGAAGCGCGCTTCCATCTCTTCCAGTCCCAGCGTGCGCAGCACTTCACCCAGCCGCTCGGCCGGGCGGCGGCGCGGCAGGTCCTTGTACTGCGCGATGATCAGTTCATTCTTCATCGAGTGCTCCCAGCCCACCAGTTCGGTCACGCTGACCTGGTAGCCGTGGGCCTCCAGTTGCAGGCAGCGCAGCACGTTGGTCACCTGGCTGCCGAACTCACGCGTATGCAGCGGATGGCGCCAGATCTCGGTCAGCGGATTGCCGGCCAGCAGCTGGCCCTTGTGCTTGCGCAGCACGCCGGCCACCTCGGCCTGGCAGCATGGCACCACCACGATGTACTTGGCGCGTTTTTCCAGCGCGAAGCGGATCGCATCGTCCGTGGCCGTGTTGCAGGCGTGCAGTGCGGTGACGATGTCGATGGTGGGCGGCAGTTGATCCGACGTGATGGAGTCCGCCACCGACAGGTTCAGGAACGACATGCCCTTGAAACCCAGCCGGCTGGCTAGCTCCTGCGAGCTGCGCACCAGCTCCTCGCGCGTCTCGATGCCGTAGATGTGCGACTGGTCGAGCCGCTCCTTGAAGAACAGGTCGTACAGGATGAAGCCGAGGTAGGACTTGCCGGCGCCGTGGTCGACCAGCGTCACGTCGGGGTGATCCTGCTTGAGATCCTGCAGCAGCGGCTCGATGAACTGGAACAGGTGGTAGACCTGCTTGAGCTTGCGGCGGCTGTCCTGGTTCATCTTGCCGTCGCGCGTGAGGATATGCAGCGCCTTGAGCAGCTCGATGGACTGGCCGGGACGGATTTCGTGGGGGCTGAACGCCGGTGCGGCGGGCGTCTTGGACGCCGGGGACTTCTGGGCCATCTGGGATGTCTGGAACCTGGGGAAAAGCGGTGAGGCGTGCGCCAAAGCCGGACGACGCTGCGCCGGTACAGCGGCAGTTTACCGAAAGTCGCGCTTGCTCGGGCGAGTGGCGCAACCGGCGCACGCTGGCGCAGTCTTGCCAGGCCGCCTAAAGCAAGCAGTAATCCACCGGTTCGAGCGGCGGCGGCAGCTCGGTTTCGCCCATTGCTTCCTTCATGCCGATCTCGATCGTGCGGCAGAGCGCATCGAGCGGCAGGTCGTTGGCGCGCGTGCCGAACGGCTCTTCCAGTTCATCGCCCAGCGCATCCAGGCCGAAGAAGGTGTACGCCACGATGGCCACCACGACGGGCGTGACGAAGCCGATGGTATCCACCAGCCCGAACGGCAGCAAGAAGCAATACAGGTAGGCGGTACGGTGCAGCAGCAGCGTGTACGAGAAAGGGATGGGCGTGTTGTGGATGCGGTCGCACGCCACCGCCGTGGCCACCATGGCCGACAAGGTGCCGTCGATGCCGGCGGCGAGGCAGGGCTCCACGCGGTGCTGCCGCACGCACTGGCCCAGGTCCTCGCCCATGCGCATCATCAGCAAGGCGGGCGCATTGGTGCTGCGCTGCAGCTCGGCAAGCTCCGCCGGGCGCAGCCAGGCGGGGTCCAGGCCGGTGGCGGCGCTGGTGCCGCGCAAACGGTTGCGCAGCGCGTAGGCATAGGCAATCGTGCGGGAAATCATGCGCACGCGCGCGTCGTTGAGGCCCGCCGGTTTATGGCCGGCGCTGTCGGGCACGTTGTCTGCGATCAGGCTGAAGCATTGGCGTGCCAGGTTCTGGCTGCGCACCACCAGCTCGCCCCACAGCTTGCGGCCTTCCCAGAAGCGGTCGTAGGCGGCGGTATTGCGAAAGCCCAGGAAGATGGCCAGCGGCAGGCCGATCAGCGTGAAGGGGATGGCCGTGAGCGTGACCTTGTGCTGGAAGAACGCGCCGTGGCTGATGGTGACGGCAACCGCTACCAGGAAATTCACCAGCAGCACGCGCCAGATGCGTGACAGGATCGAGCCTCGCAGGACCAGGAACAGCCTCGGTCCCGATGGGCGGTCTCGCACAATCATCTGTGATCCCCTGGTGTTGCGGCGCGGCGTTCCGTCAATGGGCAGAAGTGTACATTTTTCGCCCGGGGTTTGCCCTGAGGGTGGGTTGGGGGCGGGCGCGGCGGCTCAAGTTTTCCGCGAACTGGCCGATGGTGTTGTGTGCGTCAGAAGGGACTGAGATCCCACGGCGCATCAATGACATCCCCGGCTTCAAGGGCCTGCCTGGCAGGCCACGGGCACCGGGCGGCCGCGCCATTGCGCAGCGGCGGCGCGGCACCGCCGAGGCCGGGATTGCGGACGACCCGAGGACGGGGCGGAGACGTCCGGACACGATCCATCAAGGGAACAACCGAATGGAAGACCGGGGACAAGACTCAGCGGCCGGCGGTTTGCAGGTCAGTCTGGATGACAGCGCCAGGCAGCTGCGCGCGGCATATGCCGTCACGCCGGGCCGGATGGCACCGGACCGCGCCGCGCTGCAAGAGGCGCTGGCCGGTGGCGGCTGGGCAGACGCGAAACTGGACACCGCCGCGATCGGCACCTTTCTCGCGCAATGCCAGCGCGCCACCGAGGGGGCATCCGTGGAGGCGCTGATCGGCGAGCTGACGGACGGCTATTTCGATCTCAGCGTCAGCAGCGACAACCTGAGCGTGCGGCTCAACCTGCTGCCGCCGCAGGGCGGGCGCGAGGTGACGCGGGACGAAATCCGTGCCGCGCTGGCCGAGCGCGGCGTCAAAGCCGAGCCGGACAGTGTGGCCCTGCGCGGCGCGGTCGAGGCGGGCTATTGCGATGGGCTGGAGATTGCCACGGGACGCGCGCCGTTGCCCGGCACGCCCGCGCGCTTCGAGAGCCTGCTGGCCCCCCCCAAGCCGCTGGTGGCCGAGGACGAAAGCGGCCGCATCGACCTGCGCGACCTGGGCACGCTGTTGCTGGTGAATCCCGGCACGCCGCTGATGCGGCGCATCCCGGCCCGCCAGGGCAGCGACGGTGTCGATGTCTTCGGCAAGGTCGTGCCCGCCGTGCCGGCCGCCGATCCGCCGTTCGCGGACGGCCTGACCGGCGTGGCGCCCGATCCCGCCGATCCCGAGGTGCTGGTGGCCACGATCTCAGGCTCGCCGGCCTTGCTGGCGCAGGGCGCATCGGTGAGCCCGGTGGTCGATGTGGCAGCGGTGGACATGCACTCCGGCAACATCACCTTCGACGGCACGCTGCGCGTCAACGGCGATATCAAGACCGGCATGACCGTGCGCGTGACCGGCGATGTCATCGTCAGCGGCACCATCGAGGCTGCCCATGTGGAGGCGGGCGGCAATGTGGTGGTAAAGGGCGGCATCATCGGCAAGGCCGAGGGCACGCATCAGGCCGCGCAGCAGGGCGCCGACAGCGCCGTCGCGCTGGCGCGGGTGACCTGCAAGGGCTCTGTGCATGCGCGCTTCATCGAAAGCGCGGTGGTCGAGGCCGGCACCGAGGTCAAGGTGGAAAGCGGTATCCGCCAGAGCGACGTCGCCGCCGGGCGCAGCATCGTTGCCGGCAGCCCCAAGGGTGGCCAGGGCAACATCACCGGCGGGCGCTGCCGTGCGCAACTGGCCGTGCGCACCGCCACGCTTGGCGCCTCCGCAGGCACCGCCACCACCGTGCAGGTGGGCACCAATCCCTATGCCGAGACCGAGAAGGCCGAGGTAGAGGCCCAGCGCCGCCAGCTCGAGACCGAGCAGGCCAAGGTGCAGCAGCTGGTCAGCTTCTTCGCCAAGAATCCCGAGAAAGCCGTCGGCGACCTGCGCGAGAAGGCGCGCGCCACGCTGTTCAAGCTCACCCGCGACTCGATTGCGCTCGACGCCAGGCTGGCCAAGCTTGCCGAGCAGCTACGGCCGTCTCCCGAGGCGGTGATCGAGGTGAGCCGGCGTATCCACGGCGGGTGCAGCCTGCATATCGGGCCAAAGTCGATGAAGATCATGGAGGACAAGCCGGGCGGCCATATCCGGCTGGTGGAGGACCGCATCGCGCTGGTCTGAGCCACCCTGCTTCCCATCACACGCCCGCCGCCGCGCTTTTGCGCGGCGGTTTTGCATCCGCCGTGCGCAACGAGATGCGCAATGTGATGCGGAACGGTATGCGGAACAGTACGCGGAACACGTTACGTGACGCGTAACACGCCGCGGCCTCTCCGGGGCCGTGGCGCCCGCTTCCCGCGCAAGCGGCAATCCCTTGCCCAGTAAGGCCGAGCGGCCTGCCCCGCTCCGCGCGAGGGCCCGCGCCGGCGGCTGGCACGTGCCTTGCACCGTACCCTGTCAGGCGTCCCCGCTGGCGCCGTTCCAAAAACAAAGGGAGGAATCATGGACATGGCACTCACCAGCCGGGCAGGCGTAGACAGCATCACCTCGCGAGGTGTCTCGTCGGGCGTGCCATCGGCCATGTCGACGCGGCAGGTTGCCAGGCTGCCGCTGGCGTCGCACGGCACCGCGCCGCTCAAGGCGGTGGTGATCGACGAATGTGCGCTGCTGCGCCTCGGCCTGACCCGCATGCTGGAGAGCATGCCAGGCGTGGAACAGGTGGATGGCGCGGATCCCGACGATCTCTCGATGCACGGAACGACGATCCGCGAGGCCGGCTTGCTGGTGTTTGGCATGCCGCAGGACGTGACCAGCGGCTGGCGCCTGCTGCGCAAGCTGCGCGGCATGCTGCCCGCCCAGCGGGTGCTGCTGCTGTCGGACAATATGTGGCTGCACATGCCGCCGCCGGAGATGGGCTACGGCATCTGCTGCTGCCTGCCCAAGACCGCCGCCCTGGTGACCCTGGAAGCCGCCATCAGCAGCATGCTCGAGGCCGAGGTGCTGGCCGCCTGAGCCGAGCTTCAATCCACCCCGGCCGCATCTGCCACGCCGGCGATCCTTTCGCGCAGCCAGAGGATCGCCGGGTCGGCGTGGTTGCGCGGGTGCCATGCCGCGAACAGGGAAAACCCGTTCGCCTCGAAGGGCAGTGCAAAGGCGTCCAGCCGGTCGCCGTAGCGTTGCGCCAGCCGGCGGGGCAACGTGGCCACGTAGTGGCTGTGGCTGAGCAGTTCGGGCACCAGGGTAAAGGTCTGCACCGATAGCACCACCTTGCGCCGCCGCCCCAGCGCCTCCAGTTGCTCATCCATGTAGCCGTGGAAGCTGCCGCCGCTGGTCGACACCAGCACGTGATCCAGTGCGCAATACGCATCCAGGTCCAGCGGGCGCATGCCGCGCGGATGGTGCTTGCGCTGGACCATCACGAAGCGCTCGTCGAGCAGCTTCCTCGCCTTCATCGACGGCGCCACCATCCGCTCGGAGCCGATCAGCAGGTCCACCTCGCCAAGCTCCAGCCTGGCGCCGATGGTGGCGGGATCCGCCGCCACGAACGCCATCTGCACACCCTGGCCCGCCATCCCCGACAAGGTCTCCATCAGCCGTAGCCCGAGCACGGCGATGGCATTGTCGCTGGCCGCCACCACGAAGCGCCGCGTATCCGTCAGCGGGTCGAACGCCGCGCGGTGGCGCACCACGGATTCCAGGTTCTTCAGGGCCGCATGCAGCGGCTCGGCCAGCGCGATGGCCAGCGCCGTCGGCGTCATGCCGCGGCCCGTTTCCGTGGGGATGAGCAACGGGTCGCCAAAGACATGCCGCAAGCGCCCCAGCTGGGTGGAAACCGCGGGCTGCGTCAGGTGCAGGCGTGCCGCGGCCCGCGTGACATTGCATTCCGCCAGGAGCGTATCCAGCGAGACCAGCAGATTCAGGTCGATGCCTCTGAGATCAATCATTTTGATAGGTCGGATATCAGTAATTGATTTCAAAGATAGGTCGGCGGTGCCTAGAGTGCAATCGTGCTCGCGCATCGGCGTGCCATCTCATCGGAGGACAACGACATGGACCAGGACATGAATTTGAAGCCAGACCCGAACCCGGCCCTGAACCAGATCAACATGAAGGCCTGGATGCTCGACCAGCCCGGACAAGCCCTGGCACTCCGGGATGTGCCCGCGCCGCAGCCGCGCGCGGGCGCGGTTGTGGTGCGGATGGAGGCGGTGCCGCTCTTGAGCTACACCCGTGCGTACCTGCAAGGCACGCTGCCCTACGCGTACCCGCCGGGGCCCTTTAGCCCCGGCACCAATGGCATCGGCCGTATCGCCGCAGTGGGCGAGGGCGTGCAATCGCTGGTGGTTGGCCAGCGGGTCGCCGTGAATCCGCTCTGGCGCAGCAGCGAAGCCGGGCCGGAGCCCGAGCAGATCCTGGTCGGCCTGACCGGCATCAGCGCTGGCAGCGCCGCCATGCTCGCTGCTTTCCCCCACGGTACGCTGCGTGAATTGGCCGAGTTGCCGGCCTCGACCCTGATCCCGCTGCACGGGCTGGAGCACCTGAGCGCCGCGCGGCTGGCGACGCTGGCCAAGTTCATCGTGCCCTTCGGCGGCTTGCGCCGCGGCAGGCTGCAGGCGGGGGAGACGGTAGCCATCAATGGCGCCAGCGGGTACTTCGGCAGCGCGGCGGTGATGGCGGCGCTCGCCATGGGCGCGGCCAGGGTCATCGCGCTGGGGCGGCGCGCGGCGCCGCTGGAACGGCTGGCCGCGCTCGGTGGCGGCCGGGTGGTGCCGGTGATCCTGCATGGCGATGCCGACGCGGACGCTAGAGCGATCCGCGCCGCCGCGGGCGGCCGGGTCGACCTGGCTTTCGATATGGTCGGGCAGGCGAGCGATGCCAGCGCCACGCTCGCGGCGCTCAAGAGCCTGCGGCGTGGCGGGCGGCTGGTGCTGATGGGCAGCATGCAGGTGCCGCTGCCGATTCCCTATGGCGAGATGCTGCGCAATAACTGGGAGTTGATCGGCCATTTCATGTATGAGAGCGCCGACTACCTTGCCCTGGTGGCACTGGCAGCCTCGGGTCAGTTAGCGCTGGATGCCGTGCAGGTGGAGACCTTTGCCTTCAGCGAACTGGAAAGCGCGATCGATGCCGCGGGACGCATGGACGGACTGGCCTGCACGGTTGCGCTGCTTGGGGTGGACGGGAAGTGACTTGGGAGGCGGCGGCAATGCCGCCGACGGCTTGATGCGTATCTTGCAGCACTCCCAAGTATGAACCACGTTCACATGTCTGTAAATTCAGACATGTAGCTATTCAGTGTCGCAAATGGCAGGTCTATGTTGATCCTTCGTCACAACCGCTCCCCATCAACAGCGATTGCGGCGATCGACGAGGGAAGCGTCGATTTTCTGAAGCCTCAACATAAGACAGGAAGAACATGCCAAAGACTGCTCACGAAGCGGTGACCTCGCCTATGCATCCGGCCGCCACCCGCTTCACCCCGACCCGGCTGAGCGCCATCGCGCTCGCTTCGCTGGCGCTGACCCTGGGTGCCTGCGGCGGCGACGATCCCGTTGCTACCACCCCGGCATCGACCACGCCAGCCGTAGTCGCGGGCTGCGAACTGAACGGCACCACCGGCGGCGAAGCCGTGGTGCTGCCGGGCGACCCCAACGCCCCGGAAATCGCCACCGGCTATGCACCGAAGAACACGGTCTACGCCAAGACCTATATGGCGGTGACCAACAACCCGGTCTCGACCAAGGCCGCCTGCGACGTGCTGAAGAACGGCGGCACGGCGGTGGACGCCGCGGTAGCGGCGCAGATGGTGCTGAACCTGGTCGAGCCGCAATCGTCCGGCATCGGCGGCGGCTCCTTCATCATGTACTACGACGCGGCCACCAAGCAGGTCACCGCCTACGACGGGCGCGAAATGGCGCCGGCCGCCGCCGACGGCAACTACATCCAATGGAAGTCCGCCGCCGACCAGACCCTGCCGGCGCCCAACCCGACGCACAGCGGCCGCTCCATCGGCACGCCCGGCACGCTGCGCGTGCTGGAGCTGGCGCACGGCGAGCACGGCAAGCTGGCCTGGAAGGACTTGTTCTCTCCCGCCATCAAGCTGGCGACCGATGGTTTCCCGATTCCGCCCCGCATGGCTGCCGCGATCGCCTCGGCGGTCAGCAACCCGGTCACGGCCCCCAGCATCAAGCGCGATGCCGAGATGGCCGGATATTTCCTCAACGCCGACGGCACCCCGCGCGCGGTCAACACCATCATCAAGAACCCGGCGCTGGCCAATGTGTTCAGCGCGGTCGCCACCGGCGGCGCCGACGCCTTCTACAAGAATGGCCCGATCGCCCAGGCAATCGTCAACAAGATCCAGACCACGTACGGTGGGACCGCCACGCCAGGCGTGACCACCGTGGCCGACCTGGAGAGCTACGTCGCCAAGAAGCGCACGGCGGTCTGCACGACCTACCGCGAGTACGAGATCTGCGGCATGCCGCCGCCGTCCTCCGGCGGCATCGCGGTGGCGCAGATCATGGGCATTCTCGAGAACTACGAGATGTCGCGCTACGCGCCGTCGAACATGGACAAGAACGGCGGCCGCCCGAGCGTGCTCGGCGTCCACCTGATGGCCGAGGCGGGCAACCTGGCCTATGCCGACCGCAACAAGTACGTGGCCGACACCGATTTCATCGGCCTGCCGGGCGGTAGCTGGGAGAGCATGCTGAACAAGCCCTACCTGCGCAAGCGGGCGGACCTCATCAGCACGGTGGGTTCCATGACGCTGCCGGTCGCCGCGGGCGACCTCGGCGCCGTGCCGCTCGCGCCGTCGATCATCAACGAGCACGGCACCACGCACCTGTCGCTGACCGACAAGTACGGCAACGTCGTCTCGATGACCACCACCATCGAAGCGGGCCTCGGCTCGTATCACTTCACCAACGGCTTCCTGCTCAATAACCAGCTGACCGACTTCAACGCGGCCCCCGCCGATGCCGGCGGCACGCCCATCGCCAACCGCGTGCAGCCGGGCAAGCGCCCGCGCAGCTCGATGGCGCCCACGCTGGTGTTCAAGCGCAACGCCGACGGCTCGCGCGGCGACTTCTACATGACCACCGGCTCGCCGGGCGGCGCCAGCATCATCCAGTACGTCGCCAAGACCCTGGTGGGCGTGCTGGACTGGAAGATGGACGCGCAGCAGGCCGTGTCGATGATCGACTTCGGAGGCTCGAACAGCGCCGCAAGCGGCATGATGGTCGGTGGCGAGCATCCCAACGTGGATGCCACCAAGCCGGCCGGCGGCCTGGCCGGCGACAACGACCCACTGGTCAAGGGCCTGCGCGGGCTCGGCCACGTGGTCAACGTGACGGCACAGTCGAGCGGCCTGAGCGCCATCATCCGCACCACCGTGGGCGGGTCGACGGCGCTGGTCGGCGGGGCCGATCCGCGCCGTGAAGGCGTGGTGCTGGGCGATACGTTCAAGCCATAAGCCGGGCCGGAAGGGATTTGCGGAAATTTCTCAGCGTGCATTAGGAAATGGCTGATAGGTCGAAGCGAGCCCGCTCGCTACAGTAACCAGATACCGCTCTCTCCCCGGGGGTGGTATTCCCGATGAGGGCCTAATCCCTTGGTCCTCTTTCCGTAGCGCTGCATGCTCTCGCATGTGGCGCTATTTTTTTTGCCCGGCCTTTCTTGCCCCCCGCCGTTGCGTCACGGGAATCGCTTACCAGACCCGGATCTTGATCTGCAGCGAGATGCAGCCATCCACCTTTCCCCGCATCGTCGGCACATAGAGCAGGTTCGCACCCACGCGCCCGTACTCGATGCTGATCACCGGCGCCGCCATCGGCGACCAGCCGCCATGATTGACATCCGGATACCCGCGCACCGCGCCCGCCGTCGCGCCAATCCGCACCGGGCCAAGATGCAAGGGCTGCCAGGTGACGCTGGCGTAGGTGGAGTGGTGGCGCATGCTGTTGCGGTATTCGCCCGCGGACACGGTGAAATCCTCGGTGACGCGGACATCGGCGCCCACGCCCCAGTTGGCCGCGTTGTAGTGCGCCGCATGATTGAAGTGGTACGAGAAAAACCCGGCGTTCAGCCAGACCTGCGGGCTGAAGGCGGGCGTCGGCGTAGCCTTCGCCGAATCTGCCGGCGTGTCTGGCGGTGTGCTGTCATCCGCGCGGGCGGTGACGGCCCACAGGGATGCGCCTAGCGCAAACACCATCAGGAGCTTGCGCGGAAAAAGGCGATACCTCGCCGCGCCAGGAACTGGATAAGCATCCATGGCCGCTTCCTTGTCGATTGTCTTGGCTGGGAGCTGGCTGGACGCGACGCGAATCGGCGCGTGGGCGCAGCCATCCTGCGCGAGTCCGGCGTGGCGCCGGCGGCCCTAGGTGGCGGCGGTGTGCATGGTGTTCCCCGGTTGCGTGGCAAGTGCGAACGCGTGCCGTGTACTGCGCGGCCGGTTCGTCATCGATCCCGGCGGCCAATTGGATTGGCGGGCCGGCGTTATATTTGTCGTGTTACCAGTCTGGTGCTTCGGCGCGGGCTATTCAATCAATCGAATGCCGTAAGCCTATGGAGGGGATTGGAGGGCAAGCGAATGTCAACGTCCCGGTAACACGGGACGTTCCGCGAGCTTGCGCAGGCAGGGGGGAGGGTTTAGATGCCGCTGGCGGCTGCCAGGCGGCAGCCCAGGACATAGCGCGATCAGGCGAACACGCGTTCGACGATGCGGGCAGGGGTGCGCCGCGGCGCTCGGGTCACGCGGGAGACGCGCTGGCCGAATTCGCCTGCCTGTGCGCCATTGCACGCCAGGCCAGGTGCGCGGTGCCATTGGATGGCTCAGCACGCATGCCTTGCGCGCGCATGTCCGGAAAATCCGATGCGTCGAGCCAGACCGACAGGAAGGCGCCCATCGCATCCAGCAGCGTGTCCGAGTTGATGCCGGTCGGCCCGCCCACCTTCGGGCAGATGACCAGGTGGGTGCCCTCGTGCGAATACACGCGCAGTGTCTTGACCAGGTCCGCCGGCTGCAGGTGATGCTCCGAGCAGGGCACGCCCTGGAAGCCGAACGCCAGCAGGAATTCCTCCTCCTCGGCCTTTCCAGTGCAGAGAATCACCTTGGGGCGCATGCGCCGGCGCTGCTCCGCGATAAAGCGGAAGCGCCCACCCTGGCGGCAGAATTCCACATAGCGCCAACTCGGGCTGAGGCACGGGTTGCGACGAAAGGCCTCGATCTGCGAGAGGTCCATCTGCTGCGGCTTGGGCAGGGGGTAGAGGTTGACCTTGAACTCCCAGCCGTGCGGCGCGTAAAGGTACTGGTCGAAGTAGCCGCGCCAGTCCAGCCCCGGCATGGTTTCACGCAGCGTTGCCGCGCGCGTCGCTGCCATGATGCGGGCGAGGCGCTGGTGCGTTTGCCAGCGCGGCATGTCGTGCCGGTGGCGCTCGCGGAATGCGCTGTCCCAGGCAGGCGGCTCATGCACCGGTACCGGCGAGGCACCCGGCGAAGACGCAAGCAGGTGCGGCTCCTTGTCGCATATCCAGACAGCCGCGCCGATGTTCCCTCCCTCCATGCCGGCGTACGAAGAGAAATACGCGTCCAACTCTTCACTGCTGAAAACTGATGTCATTTGATTCCCCATTCGTCGTTGCCCGTCATGCAAGCCCCAGTCGGTGCATGGGGCAGTCGACAGGGTTTCCCGCGTAGCAGCGGCATGGCGCCGTGCCGTCGATGCGCATGCGTTGCCTGCCGTGTCGTTGTTGTCGTGCTTCGCCTGGCCTGCAGCATGTGCACCCGCTTGCCGGACGGGCGCGCCATGCTTGGCCAGATCCAACGCGGCGCTGCTCGCTCGCGCGTGAATGACAAGGACTAGCGCAATCGCCGTGCCATATGGCCGATGGCGCTGGCTGGCGCGCCGCAGTCGTGGCGCGAGGTGGGTACGATCAGGCTGGAAGCGGCGCCAGATAAGGGATTGCGGGCGATCTGGCTAAGGCGGGGCGAGGGCGGCGCCGTGGGCCGCCGCGCGGGGGGGATGGCGCGGTGGTGTTACGCGTTACGTAACGCGGGCTGTGCGGGGGAACGCTGTAGCGGCTAAGCGGTAATGTCTGCTTTTGGCGTGCGCCGTGCAAAGGCGGCGCTTTTCCAGTGGGTGTAAGCCCCACCCGGCAACCGCTCCAGCCGGAAGCAACCGGAGCAGCTATGGAGGT
>NZ_BAAILO010000179.1:0-7779 GCF_054589115.1 Cupriavidus sp. 8B
GCCGGGATTCGCAAATATCTGAAGCTTAAGATATTTGCGAATCCCGGCCAGCCCTCGATACTGAGCATCACAAATCTGGAACCCAGAAATTACCCTCCACTCTGGAAAACGGTGGCGCCGTTGGCTCGGGATGGAACACTTGCGGACAGCATTCTTGGTTGGATAAAAAAACAAGCCGACCAAAACCGCCGGACGCGCGCTAACAGTGATGATGTCGCTCGAGCGGGAACGGGCTGACTTTGTCGTTGGCGTCCTCCCTGCTGCCTGGACCCGCACGTTCGCGGGCGAGAATGCTTTGGCAGCATTGACGTCGCGGTCGTGGACCGCTCCGCAGCTGCTGCACGTCCATCCTCCTATTCCAAGACCTGCGACACCATTCCCTACGTCGATGGCCTAGAGCGGTACTTTTCGTCTTGAGCTTTGGCTGCCGCCAGATCCTTTCGCGTCGGGCAAGTATGCTCAAACGGTCGCGCTCAAGGCGCCTGCAGCATCGCCAACTGCGGATGGTTCGAAAAGTCTTCCTTCGCTGTCCTAAGCAAGCTGCCGAAGTTGATACTCCTGCCTCCGCCGCCCTGTTTCAGCGTGCGAAGCGCTGCATGCCAAGCAGCCTGACCAGTGGGATGAAACTGGAGACGGGACAGGTCACCACCGGCGCGGCTCCACACCTCCTGGTCCCTCGGTCCGAATGGGTAGAGCTCGACCAAGACCTTCTCTAACACGGGCCAAGGATCCTCCTCTTGCGCCGTGTGCGTGGTCTCTAGGCTGTACGGCGACTTCTTCCCGCCTTGGCTCAGCGCGACGGCGAAGTTCACTTCAAGGTTGTCAGCTTTAAAAATTGGGTGCTGATCGTCTGGGATCAGCTTAGGCACCTCTTCGGAAACATAGTTAAATAGGTCAAAGACCTTGATGAAGCCGCTGGCGCTCTTGTCGGCAGCTCCGCGCAAACCTGCCAGCAGTGCAGTCGTGAAAACGCTGTTCCTCGCGCCGATAAATACGGCTGACACTTCGTCAGCACGACACGATGCCATCAGAGCACGTCCGCTCCCGACTGCCAGCTTCGCGAAGGTGTTTTGGGTATAGCCAGACTTGAACTCGTGGCCTTTGCCATCGGTCAATCTCTTCGAGATTGCAGCCCCCCCAGCATGACAGGCGTCAATGAAGACCAGCAGTCGCTTCGCCTTGATCTGCGCAAGTGCCGCAGCAAACTCATCCGAGCTAATGGATGTGTTTTCAATGTTAGCGAGGTCGCTATCCACGGTCACCAGCACGCTGTCCTCATTGCCTGGGCTGCCCACGACGGCACCGTGGCCGGAGAAGAACACGCAGGCCGTGTCATCAGGGCCCGCCCGAGCAGCCAGTTCGTCTAGACCCTTCAACACAGCTGCTCGAGTAGCTTTTGCGTCCAAGAGAGTGACGACGTTGGCGGGGGCATAGGCACAGTACTTCGGCGATGAGAGCGTCGCGGCGACATCGTTGACGTCGTTCAGGATCGCAGCAGGCAGGCTAGAGATTTGCTGATAGTTCGCCACGCCGACAAGAAGGGCGTGGCCTTGCGGGTAGCCAGTTGGGTTCATGTTTCAACGATAGGTATGTAGGAGCGTCAATGCCAGCCAACGATGTCCGTGTCGCTGGCATACAGGCGCAGCTTCTCGTTCCAAGGGAAGTCCTGGCACATCACGGCAAGGAGCTTACGCGTAGTCGGACGGCCGCCATAACGGATTGAATTCAATGCAGTGTGCCAACGTGTTGCCCCGTTTTGAGACCATCCCGGCAGGTCGGAATTCTTTCCTCCGGCACGTGACCAGAGCTCGCCGCTGTCCGGACCGCTTGGATAGAGTTCACAAGCCTCTTCCTCGAACGCGCTCCACTTCTCGGCAGCGCTTGGTTTTGAGATTCCAAGCTTCCAACGCGTATAAAAGCTAAGCAAGCCTGCGCACAGACGTAGCGCTGGCATGAGATCTGGACGATGGTCGGCAAGCCGGTCCGAAAGATATTTGGCCGCGCGCTCCCAGCGTCGGGACGCCACTAGCGTTCCCAGTTGCTCAGAGTCCGTATGACAAAGAATGCGAACGTCCCTCAAGAGATGGTTCAGCCATATGATGAACGCCTCTTCGAGGAACGACGGGAGGGCACTGACGATTGCTAGACGCGCATCAACCGTCACCGATGACCTTCCAAGCACGGACTGCAAGCTCGAATTCGCCATGATTGCGCGCTCAAGCGGGGCTTCAGGAGGAGTCACCACCGCGCCTTTCGCAGCGACGTCTAGCCAGCCGGTTGCGGTCGCCTGCAGGTAGTGGTCACACTGCGAAGCGGGTAATAGTGACCACAGCCGCGCCCGCTCCGGGGTGGCGCTGAGGTCGGCCAAGGGTGTCTGTGCCAGTGCCTCGAGTAGGCCGGTGTCGACGGGCCGTCCTTCGGCGAGTTGGGCTACAACGTTGTCGCGCACACCGATGGCATTGCTTGGAGCGCTCCACAGGGAAGAGTTCTTGCCAATCGCAGCGCCCCACACCTTTTGCTCGGTGATGTCGTCGCAGCGGATGTTAGACAGGATCTGGGGGTGGGCAGCGGCCATGTCTGCACACAATCCGACCAAGCGCAAGTCCTTATGCGCGAGTGCGCATTCCAACGTCTGGAGAGGGCTCGCGTACCGAAGGGCTGACCGCAAACCGGCGCTGTGGTCTGGGTCGTTGTCCACCTTGAGCTGCTGACCTGTGGCATCCAGGGGGGGCAGCGTTGAAGCGAGTACGGCGCCGTACGCGGTCAGCCACCGCCTCTTCAGCAGCGGCGAGAGCAGGGCCGCCGGAGTGCTAACGTGGAGCTTTCTGGGCACTTCCACCGCCAGCCGCTGCTCTACTGCCGCGTCAGCCGGTAGGGTACCTATGGCTGCGGCGAACGCGGCTTGGCTACGCTCAGCCCATCTCCAGATCGCTTGGGAAAAGGCGGGCTTGTCTCGACGAGCGGCAGTCGATAAGCCGGCTGTCACTGCAGCGCGCCACGGCGGCAATGCGAGATCCTCATCAACCGACGCCGCGACCATCTCCATTAAGTCGCTGTCGTCCGCTAGCGCAAATCCGAGGCTGCTGACGAGGAGCTCAATGGCCGACCACAGCGACCGCGTGTTGGCAAAACCAGAGAGCGCCAAATTCCTCATTGGCAGCAACTGCTTGCAGCCTGCGCCGGGAATCAGGGCCGTGAACCGACCGATGAGCTTGTCCTTGATGCTTGCGCCGAGCGTCGGCTGATTTGAGAGGCCGTCTGCCAAGCGTATAGCGGCCAGCAAATCATCGAAGCTTGCGCCGCCAGAGAGTAGTGTGTGCAGCCGTTCAAGCCTGCTTAGTTCCCTGAGCGTATGGACTTCAAGGCCCAGGTCCTCGGCGAGAGCCAGGATTGGCTGCACGTCGCGCTGGCCACAGAGAACCCCGGCGGATTCAGAATCCGGGGTTTGATCGTCTGGCTTGACTATGCGGTGCTTCGTCCAACGAGCTTGGAGCTGCTCGGGCGTGCATACAAGCGCCGGCGTGGGTTGTTCTACCACGTCGTTCGGACCGAAGCTCAACCGAAATGCGAAGCTTCGTCTTGAGGCCGGCCAGAGGTTCCTCCACAGTGAATCGACGAGGTGCTCGAATCCCTCGACACCCAGTCGGACAACTGGAGCTAGTTCTAGGGCTGTCAACGCGTTGGCCGTCCCGATCAGGTCAGCGGCCGGCGCATGGATACTGCCGACAGCGTCAAGCTCAAGCGTTGCCACCGAACCGGGGCAGTCTGTGACCGAAGGCACCAGCCACCCAAACAACGCGGCCAGGCTTCCAACCTCGCACATAGCGTCCAAGCTTACAATTAGCGCGTGAGTCAGCACCATGCCGCCGCGCGACGCGCTCGAATCCAGGAACGTGCGAGCGAGAATGTAGTGGTCGTCGATGGGAAAGCCGCGAACGAACGGCGACCAAGCCTGGACGCCTGGGGGCACTGCATCTGGCAGGTCGAGCTTTGATGCGATGGCAGCGGCTATGTGCGCATTCGGACTCGCCACTCTGAGTCCGTGGCCGCGGCCTGGGACCTCGCCATAGATAGCCTGCTCGACTCGCATTCGCTCAGGACCCATCGGCCATCAAGCGTTGGATCGGCAGGGTAATGTCGGTGTTCTTCACGCCGTCGGGTAGCACCACGTAGCCGAACTCTTCGGGGCCGCGGGTTGCGTAATCCTGGTCCGCATCCGTCTTGCTGAGCGCGCGTTCGAGGGCCGACAGGCCAATAGCCGTGGGCGACGTCCAATTGCTGCGCACGAATGACCACAGCATCGGCAGTCGAGACGCCAGGAGGTCAGCCGGCAGCTCCGTCGTTTCAAGCTCATCCCAGCAGCTCAGCAAGATGGTCAAGCGAGGCTTGCGAAGCGGTCGGTCCAAGTGGAACTGCGCCAGGTAGAGCAGCATTTGGAGGAGCTCCACTGTCCTTGCTTGGTCTGACGGCTCGTATGCGGCTTCCTCTCCCTGGGGCTCATCCGCGGCGAATGACTGCAGCGGGCGTGAGAACAGGTCGTCTTCGGACCGAAGCGAATGCAGTCTGATGAGCAAGACCCAGTCCGTGGCTTCGAGCACGCGCTCGCGCCATGCGGCCGGGATCCGGCGCTGCGTGACAAGGTTGCGGACCTGTTCGCCGCCGTAGTCAGGCCAAACCAGTTCGGCGTAGCGGCCGACCTCGTCCATAATGGGCCAGACGCTCTCGACGTAGGTGTCGGCAGGTGTGTGGTCGGTCGACTTTCCCTCAGTCAGGCAACTGAGAGCTGTAGTGAACGCTTCCAGGTTCGTTGGAGCGCCGGACATCTTAAGCGCACACGCCTTGACCATGAGCCGCTTCAAAAACTGGGCCCCGTAGTGAGTCTTCCCGACGTTCGACTCGCCGACCAACAAGATGGTGTGTTGAGCTGCCACCAACTATCTCCTACCGAATCGAAAAAGCGGGTCGTGACCAGATGATTCTGTCGTGGGCAAGTCCACCCCCGCGCGCTTGGTGCAAAGAATCCAGCCAAATAGCTCGCGGAAACCTTCTGCAGCATCGACCTCGCCACGGGGGTACACGCTGACTGTGAATTCCGGGACGCTTGATGATACCGACGCCACCGCTTTTCTGATCTGCGCTTCCATGGCTGGCGCCACGTCTACGTCTCCCTTCGTCCAGACGAGTGCCAGACGCCGTCCGCGGGCCTCGGCCACTGCACGCTGAGCAAGCAGCTGAAAGTCGTTTCGAGCGGACCCCATCTTGGGTCCAGCAAGTGCCTGACGGTCAGCAATCAGCAGCGTGACGTCTGCGTGCCGGGCAATCCAACGAGCCCCTTCCGCGTCGGCTGCCTGCTCGTTGATCGCCCATTTCTGAAACCACTCTCCGGGTGCGTCGGCAAAAAGAAGGTCGCGCAGCGACCCATCCTCACGGCGAAAGCCAAGGTGAAGCATGCCGGGTGCTCGAGCCGCTCCGCTGGGCGTGTGGGGCGGAAAGCTTGGAGGCTGCCCCGGCTTCCAGCGCAGACAGGTCGCCACCGCCTCCCAGCCTGCCAGCGTGTATGAGTTGCTGAAAGAATTGGCATCAGTAGTCAGTGCACCTCGACCCAGCAGTAGGTAGAACGCGCCCAGAATGGTCGTCTTACCTGCGCTTTCGGGGCCGACGATACCGACAGTGATAGGTTTGACCCTGCCGCTGACGAAGTTGAGGTCAGACTCTCCCATCGCCAAGCCGCTCCATGGGAGCAGCATCTGGTCGGAGTCAGACGGGGCGGCTACTGCGCCCGTGCTGACGACACGCTTCCACTCGGGGCACATATCGAGCCGGATGTGGCCCAGCGTGCAGGTTGTGTTGTCGTCAGCGAAACAGTTGGGTTGGGGGCACCTGTCCATGAACGCCTTACTTCTTCTTGGCCCGCTTGCTTGGGCTGTCGCTGGTGGCGCGTGCGGTCTGGAGCTCACGGAACAGGTATGTTCCCCAATCGGACGGGGTCATCTTTGTGGAAGCGTCCACGCCACCGAGGGCGCGCAGGGTCGTCGCTTCGACTGCGCCTGAATCCTGCGGGTGCCCAATCAACGACAGCAGCGGGCCTCGGCCAACTGGTGCAGGCGCGTACTGAGCAGCCAGCGCGCGGAAAGGCTGCATGAATGCGGTTGTCCTGGCGTCGCGCACAAGGCTAGCGACGTCACGCTCGCCGTTGCCATGGTCACCTTTTTCAGCCGGAAGACAACGGATGGCCTCCCGCAGGAAGGCCGACACGCTCGCTGGTGAATAGGTTGGCACCTGTTCATGTAGGTCGAGCGCCATCAAAGCAGAGGCCTCGAACGGCGGCAGGTCAAGGTAGCTCGCACGAGCGCTCGGGGAATACAGCGCTTCCTTCCACCAAAGCAGGTGCGTGCGGCGCTGCAGACCTGCCGTCGCACCGCTGAAGCTGGCTAACGCCTTGTCAACGTGCGCGGTGACCGCCTTCGCCAGAGTAGACAGCGGGCCCGAGAGGTCGACGGGGGCTGGCGCAAGCTTCTCGGCCATCCCATCCAACGCCTCTCCGATGGCGACGCTCATCTTGTTTGCAAAGTCTTGCGACCACGCCTGGGGATTGTTCGCGGTGTTATGCTGATTCGGGTTGGTGGGCCCCCAAGGCCCTGCGGCGGAATGGATCTTCGCCTTGAGCTCACTCTGATTGACAGTGGGGACCTCATACTCCGTGGACACTGGGGCTGGCGGCGTGTACTGCAATGGATCGACCGAAATCATCTCCGGCGTTGCCCACTCTGCCTCGGCGCGCGCATCGACCTTCGTCTCAATTTCCCTAACAGCTTCGCGCCAAATCTCGGCTTCGTCGGACGTTTCGGCGTGGGCCAGAGCATTGCGCGCCGTGTTGACGAAGGCGACGGCAATCGCATCGTCGGAACGAGCCGCCTGCACGATCGCGTCTAGCAGGATGGCCCGCAAGATGCCAACGGGGCGCGCGGGAAAGGCGTTTGCAACAGTCTCCCATTGTTTGCGGAGGGAGGCCATTGCCTCATCTACGGTTGGGTCCGTGGCTGCAACGTTGGGGTCGGCCGCCACCATCGTGAAGCTGGCAGTCTTCGAGGGCGCCTTTCGAAGAGCGGCTGACAGGTCTTTGGCCGTGGACCGAAGCTTCTCGAGTTTGGTGTCATCGCCTTTGAGGTCGATAGCTCCAATCTCAAGAAACCTCAACAGAAATTCTTGTTCCATCCACTGGCCTCCAGACCTTTGTTGTGATGCCGCGAAATAATACCTGAGCCCCCCCGGTTCGACATTGGGTACCGCACGGCTCCCTCCATGACATCCGAGGCGATTTTTGGCCGTCCAAGTCGGCTGTAGTCGAGCGTCTGTCCCACACATCCTTCCCTGTTCGCACCATCTCAGTGAGGTATCTGCAATGAGATGATACCAGCACTAATTTCCAGTTCGCACCTACGGTCGCGGATAAGGGGGGAGAGCGCCGTCGAACGGCAGCACGCAAGACCCGTCGTTTGAAGGTGGCTACTCACTTGTTGTCGGCTACCGGCTGCAGGTGGATTAAACCAGGCGGACGGGGAGCTTCTCACCGGCAGTCGGATTGTTTGATTGGCGGTTACCAAGCTGATATGACTCCCCGTGTCAATCGAGATTGGTTTGATTCAGTTTCACAGTTGCATGCTGTTCTCCTAGCAATTTCCTGAGGGCGACGTAGCAGTAAGTCTCGACGGTGGAGTGTGTCACGAACACGGGCGCGAGCCTGTGGTGCTGTGTCAAAGATGGGAGACGGCCTCCCGA
>NZ_BAAILO010000180.1:0-5959 GCF_054589115.1 Cupriavidus sp. 8B
GCAGCAACGCTCGTTGCATCGAGATCCGTGCCGTGTGAGAGCAGTCCGGCGTACAGCGAAATGAGTTCATGCGCGTCCCGCGCCTTGCGCGCAAGCTGCCAAAACGCACTCGCGATCTGACACAAAGCCTGCTTCGCGGGCTTCCTCCAAGGCAGCAAGGCCTGCGTTCAGATGTCCCATTAACAATTCGAGAAACGGATCCGCCTCAGATGCCGGTCTCGCTCGTTTTGCCACTGCAGCGGTGAAATCAGCAACTGATCGCGTTCCCGAAACGACAGGCTGTGATTGATCCACACCGAACCGCGGCGCAAGCCCGTGATTGCGGAGGCTTCCAGCGGTCGTAGCGCCCGTGCGCGATCATTCCCGTCGACCATGTCGCGCCAGCTTGCGCTCACGGGGACATTGGCGCTACGCGGCAACTCTTTTGCCCCGCTGTCGTGTATTGCGCCGACGAGTTCGAGTTGTCGCAAGCTCGGCTCGTCGTCTCGGCCCACCAATTCCAATTCCCGCAAGGGGCGAAGGAGGTTACGGATACGCTGGTGGTCTTCCGTCAATGTCTCACGAACACTGGCTGCGTGACTGACTGGAGGATTATCCGGCAGGTCCTCGAGCAACTTGCCGATATCAGCGAGTCGCTCGTCCGCCGAACGCGTGGCCTCGCGAACAAGCGCCTTGATCGCGATCAGTTGCTGCCGGTATTCGGCTGCTGAGCGAACCTGCTTCGCCGCGGTCCTGTTGTAGGCTTGCCGAACCAGATCGGAAACACGCCTACCCGTTTGATAGAGCAGCGAATCCGTCAACTCCAGCAGTGTGATGTGCAAAAAGAAGACGAGCTCGATCGTGCGCATCGGACCTTTCATATCCCGCATCTTCACTGGCCGACGAGCTTGGAGGCGCTGCCCGTGAGCCCGCTGCTTCTCGATTGGCACGGCATCCAGCGCCCAAGTATGAGCACCGAGCTCTTTGAGAAGGCGGATTTTCTCAAGTGTCTCGGTGATGGTTGACGGACTATGCCGCGCTGGTGGTGTTTTCAGCCAATCGAGAACGATCATGCCCGAGGTGCCATGTTGAGCAAACAGAACGCTGTTGGCGCGCTCCAATTGCACTTCCGTGACTGTTGCCTCGATCATTGCAAGCAGAGTGCGCTCGATATCAGCCCAGATCGAACGGCCCAAGTCCCGCAGTGTTCGCTCTGCGGGGATCAATATTCTTCGCTCGTACAGCCAGTAATGCGCGTGCTGAATCAGTTCGTCAAGCGTGAGTGATTCGCGGACGTCCTGCCGCATCCATGCTTCCAGTTCTGCCCATTGATCCGCGCCAATAGACGCCAGGCCGAGGTATTTGCAGGTCCATACTTGATGCTCATACAGCGTCTTGTAGCGCTGATAGATAGTCCGCAGGGAGGCGATCGTCGGGGTTGGCACGCCAAGTCTGTCACCAACATATCGCAGCAACTGCCGGGGCAGCGTGCCCAGATGATCTAGTGGGTGTCCGGTCGCACGCAGAAGGACCAACTGAACGGCGGCGCCAGCGCGGTGATTGCGCCGAAAGCGCTCGTTTATCGCGGCGACGTCGGTGTCGGTCAGCGCGAAGTAGCGCTCAACGTCGAATTCCGACAGCCGCGTGGGCAGACGCTCCTGTCCCACATAGCGAAACTCCAAGCCCGGCATCTCCTGCCCCCATCCCGATGGCGCGATTCGGAATCGCGGGCAGGTATGTTACTCCCGATGTGATCTAGACTCGTCACGTGACTATTCGCGGCTGCCGGAAAGCCTTACAGGCAAAGGCTCTCCTGGGAAACCGCCAGATTTTGCACCAAAAGTACGATGACCCCATATGGGGATACTGGCTGCCGGCCAGTGCTCGGGGCGCAGACCGCGCCAGGTACTTTTCGATATTTACTCAGGGTAGAGTGTGTTCCCTCGAAAGGAAACGCATTGCCCAACTCGCGCCATTCTCTGACTACGAAAAGTTCACTGTCTTCCTCAGCTACAGTCATCGCCAACGAGAACGGATCCGACATGACGCCGTGCTCTTGTGCGACAAGTCGCTGTGCCTCATACCGGAAATCTCCGGCGGGGCCGCGGTCATTAAGGCTCGCCTCAAAACCCCAGTGTCCGGCAGACGAGACCGAAGTGCCCGCGACAATCAGGCTCCCTTCGTGCAAGCGTAGCTTTGCGATACGAAGGACGTCACCACTGCCGTAGTCCAAATCGCCCGTCCAAATGGTCATGCTTGCTCCTTCCTTCTTGTTCTCGTTTCCGTGGTCAGTCTGCAGGTCCTGTCTTTGCATGGACGGAACGTCCTTCGTCACGACAAGCCTCATAGTAAGCGGTCAGATCGTTGGGAAGATGGGCTAGGTGTGCCGACTGGAAGATCTCGTCAGGCGCTGCTGCTCGCACATGAGCATAGAGAATGAACACGCACTTCAAAGCAATCTCCAGCCTTGGTATCTTCATCACGTGCTGGTCGTCGAGGTGAGCAACGAACTTGTCACGATAGACTCGCATTTCGTCCAGGTACCGCTTCCAGTCGTTCAGACTGATCCCGGTCGTTGTCAGCAAAGCACCAAGAAACTGCTGCTGATCTGCGTCATTCCGTACAAAGCGCTTCCAGTGATGCCGTGCCTTTCCATCTGCGAACAACTTGCACCATTCGAGTACAGCGATATCCAGCATATTGCCGTTGACCGTGGCACCGAACTGGGAGGGATGCTTCAGATCGCCAGTGCCATCCTCTGCGATGAAGCCAACGCGGTAATAGGCAATGTTGCGAACGCAGTGGCAGCAGAGCAACGAAAGCTTTCGTACGAACCGTGGATCGAGTGGCGTCTTTGACATGACGATCGCCCTTTTCCGATGTCTCAGCGCGGGTCGCGCATCACCAAAAAGCCGGGATCGCAATGATCGCGGCCCGCCTCGATGGCTTCCTCTTCTGTTTCGAATGCACCGGCGTCTGCCAGGTTCGACGTGTACCCAACGTCCCCGCCTTGAGGGAAAAGGTAGTCATCACCAGTGCGTACAATCCAACCCTTTCGCTCGCGATTCGTTGTCATCATCTTTTCCTATTCGTCTACGCTTCTACCGATCGAGGCAAGTCTTAACTGCAAGGGCACGAATCTCGTTCGGCGTCATGTGCAGCATTTCGGGGTTCAAGTAGACTCCGGCGACAAACGCTTCACCGTTCTTCCCGTCTTTCGCTTTCGCTTCTTTAAGCGCGGATTCCATACTCATTCCGGCGTCACGGTAGCGGGCATATTGGGCGAATTTGTCGCCGAACGCTGCACACTGATCAGGATTCCCGGCGTGTGCGTTGAACGATGTCATCGTGAGTGCGACAATGTAAAGCAACTTCTTCATTCTTTTCCTCTATTGGTTACGTCCGAGGCGTTTCCAAGTCAGTTGGCCCGACTCATGTCTATCCGTTGTTTGTCCGGCATCCATCTGACCGCGTGATGCACACGGTGCTTTCCCCTTCTGTTCAACGGGCCAACTGCTGGGGCATAATGCCAGTCGCCGATGCTCAGATACATTTGGAAAGCTCGCATGTCCTTGCAGCAGGCGTCCCAGATCCCACCAACCATAGCCTCCCTGACAGAACGGCCGGTGGTCTTATCCGTGATCCTGAAACGTAGTCCACCGGCATATCGGTCCTCAAACTGCCCGTAGGCAGCGTCGATTGAGGCCCAGCAGCCTTCCAACGTCTGCATGTCCCCTACGTATTTACCCCCGATGCTAAGGCGATAGGTCATTGGTCCTTTCCTATACTCGCGCGGGCATCACGGCCGAGTCCAGTCGGCGATGAATTAGCGAAGCCACGCTCAGCAGATCCTCGGCATCGCTCCTAGTCATGCGCCAGAGCACCCGAGGCGCGTGTGCAGTGGTGTTCCGGAACATCCCAAACACGCCCTTTACCAAATTGGCAAAGCCCCGTTGCTCACTCAACTGACTTTCGTCGGCCAGCGCATTGATTGCCAGCATGGGAGGGTTTCCACCAAGCGCACGGTCAACCAGCGCCGCGCCATCGTCGGTTAGGCCCGTCTTGTCGCGAAGCTTCGCGGCGACGCTTTTCGTCGCCTCCAGCACCGCGTGGAAATAGTTATCCCCGACCAGCTCTGCACGGCAAAACGCCAGTATGTCCGGATGCACACCTCGGGCTGTAAGATCCGACCTGAGGTCGTTCGCCCTGCGGATCGCGTCGGAGAGTGTCGACACTCGTTCGCTCGACACGAGCTCGCCGCTCTCCTCCACCTGAAGTCCGGCGAACACGAGGGCACGGTTGAGGTTGGCCCTCACGGGCTCGAATCGGTCTGGACTTCGTACGTATCGCTCCGGCTTCATAGCGAAGCGGATGAAGGCCAGAATATGCTTGCGATGCCCAAGTTGATTCTGGGAGTTGACGAGCGCATTAAGCAGACGCTTTCGTTTGGTGATGCCAGGGGAGACGTCATTGATCCTGGCATTGGCGAGCAGCAGCTCAATCTCGGTCCCTGTCAGACCGTCGGCGGTATCGCCAAGAGAGTTTGCGATCGCCTCAATCTGGCTCAATGAGAATGTCGAATCGTCGCCCACACCGATGTCCTCTTCCGATCCATATGTCAAGTCGCTGGCACGGCCTTGACCGCGGGGATCAGCTGGAACAGAAAGCCAGTCATGATCATCACTAAGCCGAGTCTTGCCAGGCAGTTGTAGATGCGCATGCGTCGGGTGATCTCGATCTCGACATACATGCCTTCATTCAGCAGGCCGATGGAAGGCAAGCCGAAGAAGGTCACCATCACGCCACCAATGAATCCAACGATCAGTCCAATGACGTTCAGATCTCCGCCGGCCAAGGCGGTGAACAGCCTCACAGCAAACTGACTCTCGTTCACGATGGTGTCCTCTTCCTGTCAAACGATCTTGATTGTCCCGCGCTCCAACAGGCTGTCGAAGTCGGCCTCTGTGAAGCCAGCGTTCGATCTGGTGAAGTCGGAGATATAGAAGCCGGTGTCATTTCGCAAGAAGTCGCGGAGCCTCTTCTGGTCATCACGCGCGGCCCTGGGGAGCTTCCGCAGAAGTTCGCGGATTCGCTCTGCTTCGGCAGGCGAAAAAATGCTCTTTCCCTTCATGCCGGCTCCTGTCGTGCTTTTCCGTGGAATTGCGTCTTACCATTACAGTCCTATCGGATTCGTAAAACATTGCGGACCAAGCGATTGAAACTCTCGGAGTAGCCAAACCAGATTCCATAGTAGCTTCCGAGCAAGATCGGGATGATCACGACCAACCACCATCGCGAGGGTGGCAATCCTGGTTGCAGTATCGACAGCGCCCAAATCTCCCCGAATACGGCAGCATTGGAGAAAATCGTGCCGAAAAGGGTGGAAACATGATCGTTGTCAGCACCCATCGAAAGCAACATCGGTAGCGCCCAAAGCGCTACCAGCAGGAATTCGACGAGTTCCATGATTTTCCTGAGCCGGCGTGGCCGGCGTCTTTTCCTATGATTTACGGCCCACAGCGAACGCTGCTTGGATTGACCGCGATTCGTGTGCGGGTATCGCAATCGATCAGATCAAGCGCCACTGCGATGCCGTAGATGAGTCCGATCGCCATGGGAATCGCAATGAACGGGTTGCGGGTGATGAAGATCCAGATCAGCTTGATGAATTCCATGGAACCCTCCCTACTACATATAGACCTTGTGTCGCACTGCTTTCCCGATCTCCGAATCAGCAACTCGTACGGGCGTAGACGAGCGCCGCACAACAGCTGATGTAACCCACAACCTTAGACGCGGGATTTGTGGAATCGAACTCGTGAAGATGGACGTTGTATCCCGTCAGCGTGGTCAACGCGCGCTCCCATTCCTGCCGATGTGCAACCCAATCCACCCAAGTTAAGCAGCCCCAAAAAAGCTGCGATTGATCAACGCAAGGTATTGACAGGCAAGGAGATTTGAGCGGCCGCCGCCCTGCTTG